>JBKQUU010000128.1:0-17385 GCA_052325485.1 Acidimicrobiales bacterium
TGCCGCTGGTGTGCTGGCCCCAGGGCGCCGACCAGCTCCACAACGCCCGGGCGTGCGAAGCGACCGGGGCGAGCGTCACTGTCAGCAACACGGCCGAGGCGGCCAGCGGGCTTCGCCGTGTCTTGGACGGTGAGAGCTACCGCTCCCCGGCACAACGCCTGCACGGCGAAGTACTGGCGATGCCTTGCCTAGCGCGGTGCCTACAGCTGTTGGAAGAGCTGGCGGGCTAGCTATCACTAAGCTATCGTTAAGATCATAAGGCGAGCCGGCGCCGAGCCGGCACGGACCAACGGAGGATCCATGAGCAAAGAACGGGAAGCAAGGGTGTGGCCGGGCTGGCCGGTGCTGGTCCTGACCATCGCGCTGTACGTCTTCGGCGCGGTGATGCTCCACCTCGGCGCCACCTGGCAGGTGTGGACCGGGCTCGGCGCGCTGGTGCTGGCGGTGTTTTCTTCACTGGGCTTTTTCACGTTGCAGCCCAACGAGGCGAGGGTGCTCATCCTGTTCGGCGGCTACAAAGGCACGACGCGCCAGGTCGGGTTCCTCTGGGGTAACCCGTTGTTCAGCAACGGCTCCACCGGTAGGCGCTCGCGCCCGCTCGGCCGGCGCGACCCAGGCACGGCGCAGGCGGCGCGCCGCGTGCCCCGCTACAAGATCTCGTTGCGGGCCCGGGCCCTCAACGGCGAGCGCCTGAAGGTGAACGACCGCTCCGGCAACCCGGTCGACATCGCTGCCATGGTCGTGTGGCACGTCGCCGACACGGCCCAGGCGATCTTCGACGTGGACGACTTCGAGGCCTACGTCGACATGCAGAGCGAGACCTCGCTCAGGCACCTGGCCACCTCCTACCCCTACGACCACGCCGAAGGAGAGGAGATGGCGGTCACCCTGCGCGGCAATATGGACGAGGTCTCGGAGGCGTTGAGGGCTGAGCTCGGGCAGCGGCTTGTGAAGGCGGGCGTGGCCGTCGACGAGGCCCGCCTTACCCACCTCGCCTATGCGCCCGAGATCGCCCAGGCCATGCTGCGCCGCCAGCAGGCCGAGGCCGTCATCGCCGCCCGCCAGAAGATCGTGCAGGGCGCCGTCGGGATGGTCGACCAGGCGCTGCACATGTTCAGCGAAAGGAACGTCGTCGAGCTCGACGAGGAGCGGAAGGCGGCCATGGTGAGCAACCTGATGGTCGTGCTCTGCGGCGAGTCCCAAGTCAGCCCGATCGTCAACGCCGGGACGCTCTACCAGTGAGGTCTATGTGAGCGCGCGCAAGCAGTTCTTGCTCCGTATCGACCCCGAGCTGTGGGCCGAGCTCGAACGCTGGGCCGCCGCCGACCTGCGCTCGGTCAACGCCCAAGTCGAGTGGTTGCTCCGCGACGCCGTGCGTCGACGCAAGGGGAGCCGCGAAACGGCCGACAGCGCCGCGCCCCGTTAGTCGTGTAACCAACGGTCGAGGTGGGCCCAAGACGGGCCTCCCGGGCTGCTCTTTGGAGCTGCGGCTTGACCTCACGGGATTTATGTGATATCACTTTGAAATGGTGAAGCTACCGATATGAGACCGGTGAGGGCCCTGGAGGTTCCCATGAGCGAGCAACGCAAAGCAAGGCCCTGGCCGAGCTGGCTGAACCGGGCCGGAGGTGACGGGGTAAGGCGACCATCGCGCTTACACCCTGGCGCCATGGCGCTCGTCGGGCTGGCTGTGGCGGCGCTATTGGCAGCTGGGTCGCCGAGCGCGAGCCAGGCGGCGACCCTCGACCCGACGCTGCAGGGCCACCTCCTGTCGGTTGCCGACCTGCCGTACGGGTGGTCGGCCGCACCGGTGACAAGCGCAAAGGGCCAACTCACGACCTCAGCATGCGGTGCCGCTCTGGTGGCGGTGCTGAGCCCGGCGGGGGCGCTGAGCGTGCCGGGCCTGGCCAAGAGCCCGCTGGGACCGACCTCCGCCAGCGCCAGCTTCGGGGAGGGCGTCGGGCTCCCGAGCCTGCACGAGGCACTGGCGAGCGGCGCTCAGGCCCAGGAGGCGTGGCAGCGGTCTGGCGCTGCTCTGGGCGGCTGCCGGGCGGTGACCTTTGTGTACAAAGGCACCAAGGTCGTGGCGACGGTGGGCCCCTTGGCCTTGGCCCGGTTCGGCCTCAGCTCGTCCGCCTATGCATGGACGGTCAGGGTGGCCGGCTCCCGCCTCGGGCCCGACGTCGACCTCATCCTCTTCCGGACCGCTGACTACTACGGGTACCTTTCCTACCTGGACGTAGGGCCGGTACCGGTCCCCACCGTGTCGGCCTTCGCGAGGGCCGCCGTGGCCAAGGCGACGACCGGCTCGACGGCCCCCGTCCCCGACTCCGTCTCGATCGCCTCTGTCCCGGTACAAACCGTGCACACCGCGCTGGGCACGGTCGCCTACCGGGCCATCGGGGCCGGGCCGGCGCTGGTGATGATCGCCGGCTGGAGCGGGACGATGGAGGGCTGGGACCCTGTCTTGGTCGACGCCTTGGCCCAGCACCGCCGGGTTGTCATTTTTGACAACGCCGGCATCGGGCGCACCCAGAGCTTGCCGGCCCCGCTCACGATCGAGGCCATGGCCGACCAGACCGGCGCCCTCATCGACGCCCTGCACCTGGGGCGGGCGGACGTCCTCGGCTGGTCGATGGGCACCACTGTGGCCCAGGCCCTGGCCGTGCTCCACCCGAGCGAGGTGGGCGCGCTGGTCCTGTGCGCCCCCTACCCGGGCAACGGCGCCGTCGTGCTACCCGCCCGCAGCATCCTGGACGCCATGAGCGACCCGACCGCCCTCTTCCCGGCTGACCAGGTCGACGCGGAGATCGCTTACGAGGTGGCGATCTCTGCCTACCCCAAGGCGCCCCCGGCCCCCCAGGTCATCGACAGCGCCCAGTCCAAGGCGCTGGACCAGTGGTGGGCGGGGGGCGACCCGGCGGGCGGGCTGGTGGCCCAGATCGCCGTCCCCACCCTGGTCGCCGACGGCACCGCTGACCGGCTCGACCCGCTGGCCAACGCCCACCTGCTGGCCCGCCTGATCCCGGGGGCGCAGCTAGAGCTCTACCCCGACGCCGGCCACGCCTTCGTGTTCCAGGACGGAACGGCCTTTGCCGCCCTGGTCGGTTCGTTCCTCAGCCAGGCCACGTCGAGCTAAAGGGAGGAGGGCCACGCATGAGCAGCACACTTCCTGTGGGCCTCGCTCAGGAGATGGAGCCGCCCGGGAGCGGCAACCGCGTCCCTGGACCTGCCCTCGTGATCGAGCACCTGACCAAGCGCTTCGGGGCACGCACGGCGGTCGACGACCTGTCGCTGAGCGTGGCCAGAGGGGAGGTGTTCGGCTTCCTCGGGCCCAACGGCGCCGGCAAGACCACGACAGTGCGCATGCTCGGCACGCTCATCGCCCCGAGCTCGGGCTCGGCCACCGTGGCGGGCTTGGCCCTCTGCCCGGCCAACGGGGTCGAGATCCGCCAGCGCATCTCGGTCATGCCCGAGTCGCCCGGGCTCTACCTGCGCCTGAGCGTGGCCGAGAACCTCGAGTGCTTCGCCGGCCTCTACGGCCTGGCCGACCCAAGATCGCGCCTACAACGGGCCCTGGAGGCGGTCAACATGGCCAGCCGGGCCAAAGACCCGTGCGGCACCCTGTCCAAGGGCCTGCGCCAGCGGGTCGGCCTGGCCCGGGTGCTGTTGAACGACCCCGAGGTCGTCTTCTTGGACGAGCCCACCTCGGGCCTCGACCCGGTGGCCACCCGCGAGGTGCACGAGCTGATCGACGGGCTGCGCAAGCGGGGCGTGACGATCTTCCTCACCACCCACCGTTTGGAGGAGGCGGAGCGGCTCTGCGACCGGGTGGCCATCTTCTCGACCACGCTGCGCTCGCTGGGCCGTCCCGACGAGCTGAGGGACCGGCTGTTCACGGAGCAGCTGTTAGTGGAAACGGTGGCCCCGCTGGCGGCCCCCGAGGCCATTTTTGGTCCCGTCGCCTCGGTCGAGAGCTGGAGCAGCAAGGGCGGCGCCAGCTACCTCCTGTCGGTGACAGATAGGAAAGCGGCCGCCCCCGAGGTGGCTCGCGCCCTAGTGAGGGCGGGAGCCGACATCCTGTCCATCGCCGAGTCGCGTCATTCCCTGGAGGACGTCTACCTGGAGCTGGTGGACCAAGACGTGGAGGTGTCCCGGAGATGAACATGACCATGGCACGCGTGCGGGCCGTCGCCCGCAAGGAGTTCCGGGACTACCGGCGCAACCGTTCCGTCGTCTTCACCATGGCCATCGCCCCGGTCGTGTTCGTCACGTGGGCGCTCATCAGCATCCTGGCCATCGCCGCGGCGGAGCCGAGCTCGGCGCTCGACACCTCGGTGGGCCTGTCCATGCTCTTCATGCTGCTCGTGCCGGCCACTGTCCCGGCCACGATCGCTGCGTACTCCGTGGTGGGAGAGCGCGAGCAGGGGACGCTCGAACCGGTGCTCACCACCCCGGTGACCAACGGCGAGTTCCTGGTGGGCAAGGCACTCGCCGCGCTGGTGCCGACACTGGCCATTTCTTACGCCATCTTCGGCCTCGTCCTGGCCTGCGTGGCGCTCTTCGCCCACCCGGCGGTGTCCGCGGCCGTCTTCCGGGCGCCGCTGCTGCTGGCCCTGGCGCTGTTCACACCGCTCATCGCTGGCTGGTCCATCCTGGTCGGCATTGCCGTCTCGGCCCGCTCGCGCGACGTCCGGGTGGCCCAGCAGATCGCCACGTTGGCCAGTTTCCCGGCGGTGGGGGTCACGGCGCTCATGTCCTTCGGCGTCATACCGCAGGACCTGCTCGTCGCCCTGGGCCTGGCGGCCGGCCTGGTCCTCGTCGACAGCCTGGGCTGGCGGGCCGTCTCCGCCATGTTCGACCGCGAGCGCCTGGTGACGAGGTCGTGAAGACAAGGAGGTCAACCATGTCCGACCGCCACTTCCTACATCCCACCCAGGAGGGGGCCGGGTCGCGGGGAGGGCGCTTGGTCCTCCCGGCGGCCCTGCTCATCTCGGTGGGCATGCTGGGCGCCGCCGGCGGGGGCAGCACCGCCCCGCTCACCACGAGGTCCCCGGGCGCCACACCTCCTTCGGGGCAGTGGCCGTACCCGAACGGACAACTGGCCAACACCAGGGTGGCGCCGGGCTCGGTGATCTCATCGGCGAACGTGTCGCGGCTGCGGGAAGCCTGGGCGTTCAAGCTGGCCGGCCAGGCCGCCGCGGGCGTGTCGTACGCCGGCTCGCTGACCGCCGCCCCTGTCGTAAGCGGCGGCGTGGTGTACGTACAAGACCAGGACGCCAATGTGTACGCGCTGGCCCTGGCTACGGGCCGGTTGAAGTGGGAGTACCAGGTGAACGTCCCGGAGGCAACTGGCCCCGGGCCTGACGGGGTGGCGGTCGCCGATGGGATGGTGTACGGCGACACGTCGACTTCGGTCTTTGCCCTCAGCGCGGCGACCGGCAAGACGACCTGGGTGGACCGCCACTTGCTCAACAAAGGCCAGGGGACGTTCGAGATCCAGCCCCAGGCGGCCGCCGGGCGGGTCTACCTGGCCAGCGCCTACGGGCCGGCGAACGGCGGCGGCGCGTTGATGGCCCTCAATGCGGCCACCGGCCACCTGTTGTGGGAGTTCAACACGGTCCTCCACCCGGCCCAGAGCGTGCAGGCTCTCGGGGTCGGCTCGGGCGGGGCGTGGGAAACGCCGCTGGTGGGCGGCGACGGTTCGGTGACCTTCGGCACGGGGAACCCGTACCAGAGCATCGGAGAGGCGGTCGAGCACCCCTCCCGCCAGCTCTACACCGACAGCGCCGTGAACCTGGACGCGGCGACCGGGAAGCTGCGCTGGTACTACCAGGCCGTGCCGGACGACTTCATGGACCACGACCTGCAGGCCTCGCCCATATGGGCGTCCATCAACGGGGCCCCCGTCATCCTCACCGCCGGCAAGATGGGCTACGTCTACGCCCTGAAGGCGCGGTCGGGGGCGCTGGTGTGGAAGACCCCGGTCGGCCAGCACAACGGCCACGACGACGACTCCTTGCTGGCGCTGTCGCACAAGCTGAAGATCAGGTTCCCCTACACCTTCGAGCCCGGGCCACTGGGCGGCGTACTGTCGAACCTGGCGGTGGCGGGCGACAGCGTGTACGTGGCCACCATCGACCTCCCGGTCACGGCCACCAGCGCCAGCTCAGTCGACGGCAACAAGTCCGCCGGCGTTGCCCCCACCGGGGAAGTGGAGGCGCTCAGCCTCGCTACCGGCACGGTCGAATGGGACACCAAGGTCCCCACCATGCCGCTCGGTGCGGCCACGGTCTCCAATGACTTGGTCTTCACGGACCTCTACAACGGCGTGCTGATCGCTCTCAACCGCGGCACCGGGGAGATCGTCTACCGCCACCAGCTGCCCACATCGGCCAACGCCCCGATAGCCGTGTTCGGCAATACGGTGCTTGTCCCCGCCGGCGGCCCCGAGACTCCCGGCCCGGGCAGGAGCGGCCACCCACAGCTGGTCGCCTACACGGTCCCCTGAGCGCCCGGGGCACCGGGCAAGGAGCCGAACGTGCCGGCGCCAGAAACCGGAGGCACAACTATGAGACTGCTGCACCTCCGCCACTACGAACGTACCGCGAGGAGGGGGGCTTGCCGCAAGGGCCCCAGAGGTGCTGACAATGCTCGCTGTCGGCTGACTGGCGGAGCACGGCCACCCGGGAGGTACGGAGATGATCGAGAGCTACGTGCTGGGTCTCGAGGAGATCGACCAGACGCAGGTGGCGCTGGTTGGTGGCAAGGGCGCGCACCTGGGTGAGCTTTCGCGGATCGAAGGCCTTCGTGTGCCGGCGGGATTTTGCGTAACGACGGACGCCTTCCGGCGGGCCATGTCAACAGTGCCGTCGGTCGACGAACGGCTCGATCGGCTGTCGCGCCTGAGCCCGGACGACCGGGAGGCGGTCCGCACGCTCAGCGCGGAGATCCGACGGGCCCTCGAAGGGACCGTCGTCCCTGACGACCTGATGGCGGCGATCACCGGCGCCGTCGCCCGGCTCGGCCCGCGAGCGGCCTACGCCGTCCGGTCCAGCGCCACGGCGGAGGACTCGCCGGCGGCCTCCTTCGCAGGCCAGCAGGACACGTACCTCAACGTCGTGGGGCCGGCGGCGGTCCTCGAGCACGTCAGCCGGTGCTGGGCCTCGCTGTTCACCGAGCGGGCCGTGACCTACCGCCTGCGGAACGGGTCCGAACACCGGAAGGCCCACATGGCCGTGGTCGTGCAGCGGATGGTGTCCCCGCAGGCAGCCGGCGTCCTCTTCACGGCCGACCCCGTCACGTCCAACCGGAAGGTCGCCTGCGTGGAGGCCACCTTCGGCCTCGGCGAGGCCTTGGTGGCCGGCCGGGTGCACGCGGACGTCTACAAGGTGCGCGACGGAGAAGTCGTCGCTACGGCCGTCGCCACCAAGGAGCTCGCCCTCCGCGCCTTGCCGACCGGTGGGACCGAAGAACAGGCGGTCGAGCCGGAGCGCCAGGAGCAGCCGGCGCTGACTGATGACCAGGTCGTGCGGCTGACGCAGCTGGGCCGGCGCATCGAAGCGCACTTCGGCCACCCCCAGGACATCGAATGGTGCCTGGTCGACGACGGGTTCCAGATCGTCCAGAGCCGGCCGATCACCACGCTGTTCCCGGTCCCGGCGGCCGGCGACCAAGAGAACCACGTCTACGTCTCAGTCGGTCACCAGCAGATGATGACCGACCCCATGAAGCCCCTGGGGCTCTCCCTGTGGCAGCTGACAGCCCTCCGCCCGATGTACGAGGCCGGCGGGAGGCTGTTCGTCGATGTCGCAGAGGCGCTGGCATCGCCAACCAGCCGCGCCGGCCTCCTGGAGGCCCTGGGGAGATCCGATCCGCTCATCGGGGACGCGCTGCAGGCCATCGTCGAACGCGGCGACTTCGTCGCCGCCCTCCCGGACGGGGGCCCGGGCGGGGCGCCGGCTGGCGGCGCGCCCGCTGGCGGCGCGCCCGCCCCGATCGGCACCGGTCCGGCTATCGTCGCCGAGCTGGTCCAACGCAGCCAAGCCTCCATCGCCGCCTTGAAGGCCGACGTCCGGACCAGGTCCGGACCGGCACTGCTCGACTTCGTCCTGGCCGACGTCCAGGAGCTGAAGCGGATCTTGTCCGATCCCCAAAGCCATCAGGTGATCAGGGCGGCGATGGAGGCCACCTGGTGGCTCAGCGAGCAGCTGCAGGCGTGGTTGGGCGAGAAGGACGCCGTCGGCACGCTCATGCAGTCCGTGCCCAACAACGTCACCTCGGAGATGGGGCTAGCGCTCCTGGACGTGGCGGACGTGGCCCGCCCGCACCCGGACGTGGTGGCTTTCCTGCGCCACGTCGACGACGAGAGCTTCCTGGACGTGCTGCCCACGCTCGCCGGCGGGCGGGAGACCCGAGACGCCGTCCAGGCCTACCTCGATAAGTACGGCATGCGCTGCGTCGGTGAGATCGACATCACCAGGCCACGTTGGAGCGAGCGGCCTTCCACGCTCGTGCCCGTGATCCTCGGCAATATCAAGAACTTCGAGCCGGGCACTGGCCAGCGGCGCTTCGAGCAAGGCCGTCAGGAGGCGTGGGCGAAGGAACAGGAGCTGCTGGCCCGCTTGCAGGCTTTGCCGGACGGTGAGCAGAAGGCGGAAGAGGCCAAGCGGATGATCGACCGGGCCCGGACTTTCAGCGGGTACCGGGAGTACCCGAAGTACGGCATGGTCAGCCGCTACTTCGTTTACAAGCAGGCCCTGCTGGCCGAGGCCGAGCGCCTTGTGCAGGCCCACGTGCTGCGTGAGAAGGAAGACATCTTCTACCTCACCTTCGAGGAGCTCCACGGTGTCGTGCGCACGGGCCAAGTGGACGACCAGCTCATTTGCCAGCGCAAGCACGCCTTCAGGTCGTACCAGGCGCTTACGCCGCCCCGGGTGCTCACCTCGGACGGCGAGGTCGTGGCCGGGACGTACCGACGCGTCGATGTCCCGGCCGGCGCCCTGGTCGGCTTACCCGTTTCCGCCGGGACCGTCGAGGGGCGGGCTCGCGTCGTCCTGGACATGGCCGAGGCCGATCTCGAAGCGGGCGACATCCTGGTCACCGCCTACACGGACCCCAGCTGGACGCCTGTGTTCGTCACGATCAAGGGCCTGGTGACGGAGGCGGGAGGCCTAATGACCCACGGCGCGGTGATCGCACGGGAGTACGGCTTGCCGGCCGTCGTGGGTGTGGAGCGAGCCACCCGGCTGATCCGCGATCGGCAGCGTATCCGCCTAAATGGCACGGACGGGTACGTCGAGCTATTGCCTTAGGTGACCAGCGGCGGCTCGTCCGGGGCGGGAGCGCCGGCGGGAAAACGAAAGTTCACTGCTCCGAGGTAACGCCGCAACTCCGCGTTCACCGGCGATCAAACACAGTGCCTCATAAATAGTTCCTAGTGGCGTCCCCCATCCCGAGGAGCGTCCATGCGTGAGCTTGGTCGTCATGCGCCGGTCGGTCCCATCTCGTACTTACCGCCAGGCGGCTCGGGCCTGTCCGTCCATCGCAGGCAAAACATCAAGACCGGGAACCGAAACCTCACCCCCAGGAAAGGAAGACCGAAGAACGCTACTAATGGGAACCGGAGGTCCCGCCAGCGCCTTGCCACGCTGAGCGCCACAACCCTTCTGTGCGGTGCGCTGGCGTCTTATGGGGCCCAAGGCCCCGAGGCATGGGCCAGCAGCACGCCGCCGGAGCAGTTGACCCTGGCAATAGCTCGGACAGGCACCCAGGCCGCCGGAGCGCCCCCGCTCCTCGCCATCTATATCAAGGAGAACCCCCAGGTCCACTGGAACCTTGTGGAGAACGTGACCGAGGAGAAGCTCCTGGCCGAGGAGGCCGCGGGCGACGCTCCCAGCGCCGCCATGCTTGACACGACCAACCTCGTGGCCACGATGGCCACCTCAGACGCGATCCTCCCCCTGCAGCCTCTTATTACCGCCAGCAAGCTCAACATGAGCCAGTTCACCGAAGCTTCGCTGTACAGCAACACCTATCTCGGGGCCCAGTACGCTCTACGGTTCTTCGAAGACACCTACGCCCTGTACTACAACAAGACCTTGTTCAAAAGAGCGGGTATCGCCAGCCCTCCCGTTACCCTCAGCCAGCTGGTAGCCGAGGCGGTCAAGCTGAGCATCACCGGCTCCAATGGGCAGTCACGCAGTTGGGATTTGAGCCGACGATGCCAAAAGAGCTGGAGGGTTACTTGTTCGGCGGGGACTGGGCCAGCCCCACTGGCCAGGTAACGGCCACGTCCCCGCGGGCGGAAAAGGGCGTCCAGTGGCTCGTGAGCGTCGAAAAGACCTTAGATGCCAGCAAGGTCCAGCGTTTCCTGGCCGGGGCGAGCGGGGCGGCCAGCTCGTTGGGCCCGTTCGCCACCGGCCAGGTGGCCATGGACGTCTCGGGTGAGTGGTCCATGCCCACCATCTACCAGGAGCCGCCCCACATCGACTTGGGCGTCGCCCCCATCCCCTACCCCGACGGGGAGCCGCAGTACGCCGGCACTGGCTCCGTCGGAGGCAACCCCATGGTGACCCTGAAGGGGGCCAAGGACGTCCACGCGGCTTGGGACCTGATCGACTGGCTGGTCACCACCGGCCAGGTGATCGCCACCAAGAACCCCACCTTGTTCCATGACATATATTCGGTGCCCGCCCTGAAGACGCTGGTCAACGACGCCGCCCTGGCCCCGACGCCACAGATGGCGTTCTTCTGGAAGTACAGCGGGGGGGCGAACGTCCACCCGTTCCCGCCCGTGCCGGACGCCACCTCGTACCTGGACGCCCTCGCCAGCGCCGTCCAGGACGCAGAAGTCACCAACATCAGTGTCAACGCGGCGTTGGATAAGGTCCAGCAAGAGTACGCGCCTAGTGCCCAGCGCGAGGAGAAGGGGGCTCGCGGTGCGGGGCTTCAGTGTGCGGAGCGACGAGGACGTCGAGAGGCTCTTCTTGGCCGGCGCGCAGGGGACCACAACAAATTGGCCGGAGCAGGCTGTCCTGGTGGTCAGCCGTTTGGCCCCCTCCGCCGGGTAGCCGCTCAGCGCTAGGCTCGTCACGAGGTTGGTCGGGGTAGGGGCGAGGACGGGGCAACCACAAGTGGCCCACCTTCAAGCTCGGGGCAAGGCCCATTAAGGCCGACGGCTTTTGGGGAGCGCCCGGACTATAGCCTCATAAGAGGCGTCGACCAGCTCCTCGAGCTCATCCCCGGGCACGGTGCGGTCAAGGCGGACCGAGTTCCACCCCCGGTGCCCGATGTAACGGGAAACGGTAACCGCGTCCGGGTACTGGTCGCGAAGCTCGCGCGCCTCGTCCGCGTCCCGGCCGCACTTAACCGTCACCACCGGTGTGGTGCTCTCGGCTGCCCCCAGGAAGGCGAAGATCTTGTCACCGACCTTTACCACCTCATCGCCGGGCCAGGGTTCGTCCAGCCAGGCACCGGGTTTCCTCAGGCAGTACGCCATCAGCTGGGAGCGGTCCATTCATGCAAGGTAGTGCCCCCTGTGTGCTCTGTAGGTCGAGCTCTTGGTCGACAAGCTCTGGCGTCACCCCAAGCGGGTATGCTCGGCCGTCAGTGCGGCCACGATTGGCGGTGTTTACGCAGGTACTCCTGCCCGGCCGAGGACACTGAGATGCTGGCGCCGCGTCCTGGTCCATAACGACGCTCAATGAAACCCCGGTCAGTCGCCTCCTCCCAGACGGGCAAGCGCGGACATGACGTCCGCCACGCTTCGAGCACCTCGGCGTAGGGGCGTTCGAACGGGCCGACCCACTCGAGTAGGTCGAGGACGAGAGCTTCGACGGTGTCAGGTATGGCGGCCCCCGATCGGTTTACAGCTTGGCCTGCCCGACACTGTACAGACCGACATCCCGGGACAGTCGAGTTGACGGGGCTAACGGCGGCGTCGAGCCGGCGTGCGGTGGTGGACCTTGACGCTGTCCCGGCGGTCAGCTTATGTACGGGCAATGCCGGCATCCCGAGTTGCAGCACTTGCCGCGTTGAGCGAGGTAGGCGGCAGAGAAAACGAACAAGCGGGTGCCGGGATCCCGGTAGCCGGCATCCCCGGCCCGTAGTGCGTCGCTGTGCCGGTCCAGGATCTCCTGACGTTTGGGATGGTCCTCGGCCAGGCGGCACGGGTGCGGGACTAACAGGGGTCTCAGTGGTTTTCAGTCCGGCGCCGCCTTGGCCTCTGAGCAGTTGGCGCAGCGGCCCAGGATGGCGAAATGGTGAGGGTCGATGGCGAAGCCGAGCTTGGCCTTGACCGTGCGGGCCAGGCCCCGGAACAGCTCGTCGGGGCCCTCCATGGTGGCGCCGCAGCTGTCACAGATGAAGTGCGCATGGGCTAGGGCCGCCAACTGGTAGGTGGCCGGGCCGTGCCCGAGATGGGAGTGGACGATCACCCCGAGGTGCTGGAGGTCGTCGAGGCTGCGGTAGATGGTGGACAGGTGCACTCCGGGCGCCCGGGCCTGAACGGCAACGGCCAGCTCCTCGGCGGTGAGATGCCCCTCGGCAGAAAAGAGCACATCGAGCAGGACGCGGCGCGACGAGGTGGCCCGCCCGCCCCGGGCGCGCATAGAGGCGAGGACCTCGTCCACACTGGACGTCTCGGCGCCCGGCACGGTGACCCCCAGAGGCTTGCTCACGTTGTCAAGGGTACGCCTCCGGCGAACGTTGGTTCCAGCCCTCTATTGCGCCCAGCTCGCAGTTGTGCCATCATGTCCGACGACGAGGCCGCTCTGGGTGCGGCC
Organism: Acidimicrobiales bacterium; assembly: GCA_052325485.1. Lineage (GTDB taxonomy): Bacteria > Actinomycetota > Acidimicrobiia > Acidimicrobiales > Palsa-688 > Fen-671. Next base: position 12,786 of record JBKQUU010000128.1, read on the forward strand.
CGGCCGGTGACCGGAGGAGCAGCCATGTCGACCAAGACGCTCACGCCCCCACTGCGCATGGGCCAGATGTTCCGCCAGTCGTTCCGCGCCATGACACCTCACGAGAGGCTGAGGGTCCTGGGCATGTACGGGTCGATCGCCTTCATGCACCTTGTCGGCTTTGGCGTGTTCATCATTTTCATCGTGCCCTCCCATTACAAGGGCTTAGGCTTCGGCGTGGCGGTCACCGCCTACACCCTGGGGCTACGGCACGCCTTTGACGCCGACCACATCTCGGCCATCGACAACACCACCCGCAAGGTGATGAACGAGCGCCAGGGCACCGACCAGCCCCGTCCGTTCGCCTTTGGCTACTTCTTCTCCCTCGGCCACTCCACCATCGTCGTCGTCATCGGGATCGGCATCATCATCGCCGAGAAGACCGTCTACGGCCAGGTGTCCAACAACAGCTCGGGCCTGGAGCGCTTCGGAGGCCTCTTCGGAACGGTGGTGTCGGCGTCGTTCCTGTTCCTGATCGCCCTGTTGAACCTGGTCATCCTGGCCGGGATCATAAAGGTGTTCCGGGCCATGCGCCGGGGCGAGTACGACGAGCCCGAGCTCGAACGCCAGCTGAACAACCGGGGCTTTTTCTACCGGTTCCTGGGCAAGTGGATGAAGGCCATCACCAAGGAGTGGCAGATGTACCCCGTCGGGGTGGTCTTCGGGATGGGCTTTGACACCGCCACCGAGGTCGCCCTGTTGCTAACCATCGCCATCCTGTCCTCCAGCGGGCACATCCCCTGGTACGCCATCATCTGCCTGCCCATCCTGTTCACCGCCGGCATGAGCATGATGGACACCACCGACGGGATGTTCATGAACCTGGCCTACGGGTGGGCTTTCTTCAACCCCGTGCGCAAGGTGTACTACAACCTGGCCATCACCGGGCTCTCCGTCGCCATCTGCGTGTTCATCGGTGCCATCGAGACCCTCGGCCTGCTCCCCTACGAGATCAAGGGCCTCAGTCAGACCCATGGGTTCTGGGGCCTCATGTACAACTTCAACATCAATACCGCCGGTTTCTGCATCGTCGGCATGTTCGTCTTCACCTGGGCCGTGGCCATGCTCATCTGGCGTTTCGGCCACATCGAGGAGAAGTGGAGCGCCCGACTGCAGGCGACGGAGCCGTCGGCGGCCCCCGAGCTGGCATGAGGTCGCCTAGCGGCCATAGTAAGGTGTACCTTATCTGGCGCTTTCCTCGCGTGGAGGTACCGATGAGCATGTTGTCCTTGTCACCGCTCGATCTTGCTCGCTCCAACGGCGGAAGGGATGGGGTATGAAGACCAGCTCTGGCCCGAGCAAGCGGAGAGCCGCCGGCCGCGTCGCCATCGCCGTGGCCCTGGCGCTGGCCCTCGCGTCCGGGGGCGCCATTGGTTCGATCGCGGCGCCGGCGGTGGCGGCCGCCAGCAACAGCAAGACGACGAGCTCGACGGTAAGCGACCGGGTCATCCTTAGGCACGTGCTGGCTGTGCTGGGCAAGAACAAGTCGTTCGGCACCAGCCTGTGCGCAACACACAAGCAGTTGCCGAACTGCATCGGGGTAACCGTGACAGACGGCGTGGCCACCTTGACCGGAGAGGTGGTTAACGTCAGCGAGTGGGACCTGATCGCACGGCTGGTCGGGCACGTACATGGGGTCAAGAAGGTCACCAACGACACGACAACCTTTGACCCCGGCCCCCACCAGTACACCACGCCGACCACGACTACCACGACGACGGTGGTCCCCACGGCCGCCGCCGGCACCACGGTGTCCCTCGAGGGCGAAGACCTCAATTGCCTCAGCGACGGCAATTCTTGCCAGGACCTTTGTAACGACGCCGTTTACAACCCAAAGCCACCGACGAGCGTGACCGTCTTGGTCACCTTAACACCGGTGCAGCCGGGCGTGAAAGTGACGCTTACGACCACACGTTTCCAGGTTTACTACCCGGCGGTGCTGCCGTTCCCGGACACCGACACTAACAACCCGGCTACTTCCACCCAAACCGTGCTCGCTGGGTTTGTGCATTCGGGAGGCCAGACGTCGATCTCGTTCCCGGTGGACGGCGGCCCGTACGGAGCGTCGTTCTGGGGTGAGAACATCGTCGCTTCGGTGAGCCTCCCGGGCGGTGCCACCTCACAATCGCCTAACTGCGAGTTCGAGGTCAACCGTCCGCCGCCGCCTCCTCCGTCGGCTTACCACATGACGCTCACGTGCCCGCCGGCGATGCAAGGTAACCCAGTCACCATGAGCGGGACTTTCTCCCCGCCACCGGCGCCCGGCGACACGGTACAGCTCTATTCCCAGTGGAGCAATTCGGAGTACGGGGCGAGCTTGATCGGGGAAATCGACACTCCCATTATTCTGAACAGCCAGGGCCAGTTCACGGCCACGGTGGACTACCCGGCGGCGGGCTCGGTGGTGAACGGGGGGACCACCTTCGACACCGTTACCGCGGACGTCGAGTACGTCCCCGCCGAGGAGTTCGGAGTACCCCAACCTCAGCCGGGGTTAGTGGCAGCCCAAAGCAACAGCTGTGTGTTCTCCTCTGTGTGAGCGCCCGTTCGGGACCACGCTGGTGAGCTCGGACGGCCGACACCCATATGGGCTGCGTCGTGGTGAGCACCACCGCGGTGTAGCCCATGGTGAAGCTGCCGCCCGCGGCGTCGACCACGTCTCCGATCCCCGTGAGCAGCTCCGCCAGCTTCTCCGGCGCTACCAGTGCGTGGCCGCCAAAGGTCGGCACCTGTTCCAGCCATTCGTCCCTCGTGTAGGGCCGTTCCCAGTTGAAGTGCCACTGCTCCGTCCCGGCGAACGCCCCGCTCTGGCGGATGCCATCGGTCGCCTTGTCCAAAAGCGGCGCGTAGGAGGCCACGCCGCCGGGGGTGCCGCTGCGGAAGAAGGGGAGCTCGGGGACCACGTGGCGGTAGACGCCGGAAAAGGCCTCGGCGAAGTCCGCCGGGAACGACATGGCGTTCCAGAACAGGGCGATGCGACCGCCCGGTCGGAGCACCTCGGCCGCCTTGGACGCGCCGAGGACCGGGTCCACCCAGTGCCAGGCCTGCCCGGCGATGACGATATCGAAGGTCCGTCCGGCGGGGCCCCACTCCTCGAACTTCGCCACCTCGACCTTTAGACCGCGGCGTCGGGCGAGCTCGGCCATGCGCTCGTCAGGCTCGATGCCGAGCACCCGGCACCCCTCGCACTGGAACGCCCGGCCCGAGAACCCGGTGCCCGTCCCCACATCGAGGACGTCCCGTCCCGGGCTGGCGCCGAGGACCGCCTCGACCATGGCCTTCGGGTAGCTCGGCCGGGCCCGGTCGTAGCGCTCGGCTTCGGTGCCGAACGACTCGGCGACCTGTCGGGCGTGGTGCAATCCGCTCTGAGAGAACGGACCGGGCCCTGGCCCCATAGTGGTCATGCGCCCACTATAGTGGGCAGACGCCCACTTAGTCCCGGCGCCCCCGAGAGCAACAGCAACAGCGCCCCCGAGAGGAACAGCAGTGCCAACCGGCGTCCACCTCCCCAACCCTCGAGAGCTGCTCTTCGACGCCGCCGAAGCGGTGCTGCTCCGAGACGGGGCGAGGGGGCTGACCAGCCGGGCGGTCACCACCCAAGCGGGCGTGGCCAAGGGCGTGCTGCACCGCCACTTCGTCGACTTCGATGCCTTCCTGGCCGAGCTCGTGCTGGACCGGGTCGCCCAGCTCGACGGACCGATGACCGCACTTGGCCAAGCCGCCGGCTCGGGCACTGTGGCCGACAACCTCGTCAATGCCTTGACGGCGGTGTTCAGCCCGCTAGCGGTGGCCGTACCGGCGCTGGTCATCACCCGCGACGGCCTGCGCGCCCGCTTGCGGGACGCAGGCGCCGCCCGTTTCCCGCTGGTCGCCGAAGGGTCGGCGGCGGTCACCGCCTACCTGGCCGCCGAACAGGCGCGGGGCCGCATCGCTGGCGCGGCCGACGTCCCCACGCTCTCTCACATGCTCATCGGGGCGGCCCACCTGCTCTTCACTGACCGCGAAAGCGGCCCCCCGGACGCGGAGGCGCTCGGAAAGCTCGTCCTAGGCGTCCTGCACGGCGCCGCCCCGGAAACTGTGCCCGTAGTGGCCCCTGGGTGAACGGAACGCTCAACCCGGTGTGATCACGTAGCGCCTGGCGGGCCACTATCACTTTCGGGCGGGCTCTTCGACCTGGCTCGGCCACGGGTCGTCGAGAACGCCGAGCTGGATGAACAGGCCGAGCTTGTCGGCACCGGTCCATTCCCTGACGACCCGGTCGCCCTCGAAGTGCATGATGCTGACCACCCACTCCTCCACCGCCCGGCCGGTCGGAGGTCGTCCCACGTACCCTCCAGTGTCGGTCCCCCGGAATGTGAGCCTGATCACGACCGTGTCACCGGCCACGATCAGCTCTTCGATATCGAGGCGCAAGTCCGGGAACGCGGCGTGGTAGTGGCGGATGGGCTCGACCCTTGCGGAAGGACCTGTCCCGAAGAGATTGACGTAGTTCTCGCCGTAGAGGTCGGCGGCCGCTTCGTAGTTTCGGCCATTCCAGACTTCCTTGACGAAATTCCGCACC
>JBKQUU010000129.1:0-29043 GCA_052325485.1 Acidimicrobiales bacterium
CGTCGTATGGTTAGCCGGGCGGGCACTACCGGGCGCCGCGGGAGCGGTCGAGACGTTGCGCCAGGCCGGAGAGCGCGTGGTGTTCCTTACCAACAATTCTGGCCCCCTGGTCGCCGGGCACGTGGACGCCCTGGCCAAGATCGGCATCGAGTGCCCGCCGCAGGACCTGGCCACCTCGGCCCAAGCGGCGGCGTCCTTGTTGCCCAGGCACAGCCGGGTCGCCGTTGTCGGTGACCAAGGCATAAGAGAGGCGCTGACGGCCCGGGCTTTACCAGAAGTCGACGCCACCGACAGCCCCGACGCCGTCATCGTGGGCCGTACCCTCCAATTGGAGTACGAGGCGCTGGCTGCCGCGGCCACCGCCGTGCGCCAGGGAGCCCGGTTCATAGCCACCAACACCGATGCCACGTTCCCGACCGGAGGCCCCAAGGGGCTCCTGCCCGGGGCCGGGGCGGTGGTGGCGTTCGTGGCCACGGCGGCGGGCAGGTCAGCCGAGGTAGCCGGGAAACCGCACGAGGCGATGGCGGCACTGGTGAAAGAGCGCTACGGGCAATTGAACGTCATGGTCGGTGACAGGCCCGATACCGACGGGCTTTTTGCCAAACTGGTCGGCGCCCGCTTCGGCCTGGTCCTGTCGGGGGTGACTCAGGCCTCCGACCTTCCCGTGGACCCGGCACCGGACCTGTTGGCCGCCGACCTAGCCACGCTGGTCAGCGACTACCTGCGCCAGCGTTGACTCGTCGCCCAGCAACAGCGCCGGGAGTTGGGCCATATCGGTGAAAATATGGTCGGCCCGGGAAAGGTGCTCGGGCGGGGTGCGAGCGGCAAAGCCGAGCACCGCCATGCCCGCCGCCCGTCCGGCCTGGGTGCCTGCTCCGGAGTCCTCCACGACGACACAGTTCTGCGGCTGGGCCCCCATGGACTTGGCGGCCAAGAGGAAAAGATCAGGGGCGGGCTTGCCTTCGGCGACGTCGTCGGCGCCCCACCAGCGTCCCGCAAAACGCTCGCTCAGCCCCGTCGTGCGCAGGGCCAGAGAGATGACCTCGCGGCGGCTCGAGGATGCCATACAGTACGGCAGGCCGGCGGCGTCCAGGATGTCGAGCACGGCTACGATGCCAGGGACAGGCTGGAGCTGGGAGCGGATCAGTTCGCCTACCCGGGCTACGTAGCGGTCCTCGAAATCGGGGGCCAGCGGCCGGCCGCTGGCTTGTTCGACCCAGCGGCGGGTGTTGGGCAAGCTGACCCCCCTGAAGGCTTGGTCGCATTCGTCGGGTGTCATCGGGTGGCCCAGAGAGGTGAGGACCTGCGAAGTGGCGATCGATGCCAACGGTTCGCTGTCGACGACCACGCCGTCGTTGTCGAATATCACGAGCTCCCACGGCATGTCGTACACCGGGCCGAGGCTACCAGCGACCTATGCCCTGTGCCCTGTGCAAGCGACCTGTGCCCTGTGCAAGCGACCTGTGCCCTGTGCCCGGCGACGTGCGAGCTGCGACGTGCGAGCTGCGACCGACGAGCTGCCCTCGGCGGCCCCGGGCCCGGGCCTTGTCCGGTGGCCCTACACTTCGGGTATGGGAACAGAAGATGAGCTGAAGCGCTGCGGCCAGGCGGCCGCCGCCCTTATGGGAGTGGCAGCGGCAAGGGCCAAGCAGGTGGCCGAGCAGCTGCTCGGCTCTCGAAGCGCCAAGGACGACGCCAAACACCGTGCTGAGAGCCTGGTCGACGAGGGCAGGAAGGCCGCTGCCGACGTCGTCAGCGCGTTGCGCAAAGAGGCCTCCGTTCTTTTCAAGGACCTCGAGCATCTCGAGGAGCACCTGAGGGGGGCAAAGGGCGCGGCTACGGCGCCAACCGGTGCCCGGCCAGCCCCGGGCGATGAGCCGGTCGGGCACCCCCGCCCGGCGACCACGGCAAAGGCGGCAGCCAAGAAAACGGCTGGTGCGCGCAAAAGCGAGCCGGCCCATGCGCCGGCCGCCAAAACGGCCGCCGTGCGTAGGAGCGCGTCGGCGGCCAAGGCACCCGGGGCGGCAACGGGCGCGCCAACGGCGAAGACGGCTGGACGAAGGAGCGCGGCGCCCGAAAAGGTGGCCGGCGCCGGCAAAAAGGCGGCGGCGGCCAAGGCCCCCGCTCGTAAAGCCGGAGGCGCCAGCAAGGGCACAGGCACCGGGAGCGGGGCATCGAACCGGGGACGGGCCTGAACTGGGCGCCAAAAAGAGGCTCGACGCCGAGCTCGTCGCCCGAGGACTGGCGCCCAGCCGAGCCGAGGCGGCCGCACTTGTCAGCGCCGGCCGCGTGCTTGTCGCGGGCGCGGTGGCAGACAAGGCGTCCCGCCAGGTCGCCCCGTCCGAGCCGCTCGTAGTCAAAGACCTGCCCCCCCGTTTTGCCAGCCGGGGAGGCGAGAAGTTGGACGCCGCCATCCATCATTTCAAGCTGGACGTCGTCGGTCGTCACGCCCTCGACGCCGGTGCTTCGACCGGTGGGTTCACCGACTGCCTGCTCGCCCACGGAGCGGCGCACGTCGTAGCGGTCGACGTAGGCCACGGGCAATTGTTGGAGAGGCTCCGCCGGGACCCCCGGGTGGAGGTGGTGGAGCGCGCCAACGTGCGTTACCTGGGACCGGCCGACCTGGGCGGTCGCCGCTTCGACGTAGTGGTGGCGGACTTGTCCTTTATTTCGCTCATGATGGTGGCGCCGGCGTTGCTCGCCCTGGCCAGGCCCGAGGCCGATCTCGTCGTGCTGGTGAAGCCCCAGTTCGAGGCGGGCCGCGCCATAGTGTCCAAGGGCAAAGGGGTGGTGCGGGACCCGAAGGTGTGGGCGAGCGTCCTGTGCGACGTCGCCGGTGCCTTCGAGACGAACGGGGCCGCCGTGGTGGGGGGAATGGCGTCGCCTTTGCTGGGAGCGGAAGGCAACGTCGAGTTTTTCCTGCATTTGCGTAGCGCTGCCCGAGCGCCGCGGGCCCGTACGGCATCACCGGACCTGCCGGCGCAGCCGGCCGTCTCGGGACCGGCCGTCTCGGGACCGGCCGTCTCGGGACCGGCACCGGCTGTCTCGGGACCGGCCGGATCGGGACCGGCCGGATCGGGACCGGAGCCTTCACCGCTGGCCCGGTCCATGGACGAACTGGCGCTTTCGGTGGTGCCGCCACCGGCTCACAACCGCCGTAGCCGCGGGAGGCAGTGAATTGGCCAGGATAGGGTTTGCTCCCCACGCCGAGCGTCCCAGAGCGGTGAAGATCGCCAAGGCCGTCGCCGCCTGGCTGGCCCAGCAGGGCCACAAGGCCGTGTTCCTGGACGAGGCATGCCCACCTCAGGCCAAGCCCGAGGATATCTCCGACCTCGACCTGCTGGTTAGCCTCGGCGGCGACGGCACTATGTTGCGCGCCGTGCGGATCGCGCTGGGTTCCGGCGTCCCGGTCTTGGGCGTCAACTTCGGTCGGTTCGGCTATCTCACCGCGGCCGAGCCAGACGGGTTACAGAACGCCATACAACGGTTCCTGGACGGCGATTACCACTTGGAACGGCGGATGACCATCGATGCCGTTATCGTCCCCGATGGTTCCATGGCGCCAAGGTTCCGGGCGTCGGGCCTCAACGACGTCGTGCTGGCGCGTCCCTCCGGCCAGCACACGATCAACGCCAGTCTCGCCATTTCAGGCGAACCGTTCCTGAGCTACGCCGCCGATTCCATGATCGTTTCCACGGCGACGGGCTCGACGGGCTACAACCTCTCCGCCCGGGGGCCGATCATCTCGCCCAAATTGCGCTGCATCGTGGTCACGCCCGTTTCTCCGCACATGCTTTTCGACCGCAGCGTCGTGCTCGACCCCGCAGAGGAGGTGGCCTTCCGGCTCCAGGGGCCGTCCGGGGCCGACCTCATCGTCGACGGCGCCGCCTGCGGACCGGTCGGCACGGGCGAGAAGATCGTTTGCCGAGCGGGAGAAAACGATGCCTTGCTGGTGGATTTCGGGGACAGGCACTTCGAAAGGGTCCTAAAGAGCAAGTTCCATCTCGCTGATCGCTAAGGTCGGGCCATGCTGAGCGAGCTGAGGGTGAGCCAGCTGGGGGTGATCGTTGACCTCAGGCTCGTGTTCGGGCCGGGGATGACGGCGCTCACCGGGGAAACCGGGGCGGGCAAGACCCTGGTGGTTGAGGCCGTCGAGCTGCTCACTGGTGGCCGGGCCGACGCCACGCTGGTACGCCCCGGGGCGGCCGAGGCCGTCGTGGACGCTAGGTTCGTGGGCTTGGCGCCGGCGGGGGAGACCTTTTCGGATGGCGACGGTCAGGACCAGGCGGGGGGCGGACGGGAGGTGGTGATGGCCCGGGTGGTACCGGTCGACGGCCGCTCCCGGGCTTACGTGGACGGTCGCATGGCGACGGTGGCGGCGCTGGCGGCACAGGGGGAGGCACTCGTCGACCTGCACGGCCAGCATGCCCATCAGTCGCTGTTCTCGAGCGCGGCGCAACGCGGGGCCCTGGACGCCTACGCCGGCGTCGACCGGGGCCCCCGGGACGGCGCCCGAGCGAGAGCCCGGCAGCAGGGGGAGGCCATGGCCCGCGCCGGGGGGGACGCCGCCGTCCGGGGCCGCGAACGCGAGCTCCTCGGTTACCAGATCGCCGAGCTCGACGCCGCCGCCCTGCTGGGCGCCGACGAAGACATGCAGTTAGGCCAGGAAGAGGACCGGCTAGGTCAGGCGGCGGCGCACAGAGCGGCCGCCCAAGCCGCTCACGAGGGCCTGGCCGGAGATGAGCAGGTGATCGACCGGTTCGGCCAGGTAGTCAGCGCCACGGCCGGGCACCCGCCCCTGGCCCCGTTGCACGAGCGCCTGCGGGGACTGGCGGCGGAGCTGGCCGACGCCGCCGCCGAGGCCCGGGAGGCGGCCGATTCCCTTCAAGAGGACCCCGAACGCCTGGAGGAGGTCGTGGCCCGGCGGGCATTGCTCAAGGAGCTTCGCCGCAAGTACGCCGGCCCGGCCGCCGGCCTGGCCGACGTGATCGCCTTTCACCTCCAGGCTCGGGAGCGCCTACAGGAGCTGGAGGACCTCGAAGGTCTGGCGCAACGCCTGGCCGAGGAGCACGCCGCCGCCCGAGCGGACCTGCGCCGGGAGTCGGCACAACTGGGGGCGGCCCGGCGCAAGGCCGCCGTTTCCTTTGGTGCGGCGGTCGAAACCGAGCTGCACCGACTGGCCATGCCCCGGGCACGGTTCCAGGTGAAAGTGGGGGGCGGGGACGGTCCGGACGGGCCCAAGGGGCTCCCCGGGCTTGGTGGCGCGGATGGGCCGGACGTGACAGGTCAGGCCGTGGACGTGACCGGTCAGGCCGTGGACGTGACAGGTGAGGCCGTGGACGTGACAGGTGAGGCAGGTGAGACGGGCGGAGGCAACGGCCGGGGGGAAAGCGACCTGCGCCGGCTGGCGGGCGAGGACGTCATGTTCCTTTTAGCGGCCAACCCGGGCGAGCCGCTACTACCCCTGGCGAAGGTGGCGTCAGGCGGGGAACTGGCCCGGGCCATGCTGGCCGTGCGCCTGGTGCTGCTGGCCGGCGGGGAACAAGCCGGGAGAGCGGCGGGGCCGGCCACGCTCGTGTTCGACGAGGTGGACGCCGGCGTGGGCGGCGAGGCGGCCCTGGCCGTAGGCCGGGCGCTGGCCGAACTCGGCCGGCAGTACCAGGTGATCGTCGTCACCCACCTGGCCCAGGTGGCGGCGTTCGCCGACGCCCAGGTGGCGGTGAGCAAGGTCGAGCGCGACGGACGGGCCGTGGCCCGAGCCGAAGCCGTCACCGGTCGGGAGAGGGTGGTGGAGCTGTCCCGCATGCTTTCGGGCCAACCCGACAGCGCCACCGCCCGCCGGCACGCCGAGGAACTGCTGCACATGGCCGCCTCCGTCGCCGCCGGCGGGCGGTCCGCGAAGCTCAGCCCATCCTGAGCTAACGTGAGGTGGCCAACCGAAGACGGGGGCCCGAGGTGACGAGCCCCGGGGGAGCCCGCCTCCGCCGGCCATGAACCCTTTAGCCGAGCATGGAGGAGATGTTGGCGAAGCACATCTTCGTGACCGGGGGAGTGTCTAGCTCTCTGGGCAAGGGCCTTACCGCCGCCTCGCTGGGCCGCCTGCTGAAAAGCCGGGGCCTCCGGGTGACGATGCAGAAGTTGGACCCGTACATAAACATCGACCCGGGGACGATGAACCCCTTCGAACATGGCGAAGTCTTCGTGACCGACGACGGGGGCGAGACCGACCTTGACCTTGGCCACTACGAGCGCTTCATTGACGAGGCCCTGTCACGGGACTCCAACTCGACGACCGGGTCGATCTACCAGTCTGTAATAGCCAAAGAACGCCGGGGCGAGTACCTGGGCAAAACGGTGCAGGTGATCCCCCACATAACCAACGAGATCAAGCTGCGCATCCGTCGCCTCGGCACCGAGGACGTAGATGTCGTGATCACCGAGATCGGGGGAACAGTCGGGGACATCGAGATCCTCCCGTTCCTGGAGGCGGTGCGCCAGTTCCGCAAGGACATCGGCCGGGACAACGTGTGCTACGTCCATGTCACCCTGGTCCCCTACCTAGGCCCATCAGGCGAGCAAAAGACCAAACCGACCCAGCACTCGGTCACCGAGCTGCGCTCGCGCGGCGTGCAACCCGACGTGATAATCCTGCGCAGCGACCGTCCCATCCCCGACGGCTTGAAGACCAAGATCTCCTTGCTGTGCGACGTCCCCGAGGAGGCGGTCATCTCCAATGTCGACGCCCCCAACCTCTACGAGATACCGCTGGCACTGCACGAAGAAGGCCTTGACGACTATGTGTGCCGGCTGCTCCGGCTGGGCGACGAGCCCGGGGACGCCACCACTGGTGCCGCTCGGCGTCGTCTCGACCTCTCCCACTGGCAGGGGCTCGTGCGGCGGGTCGAGTCCTCCTCCAAGCCGGTGCGCATCGGTTTGATCGGTAAGTACGTGAACCTCCCCGACGCCTACCTTTCGGTCGTCGAGGCCCTCCGCCACGGCGGTTATGCCCACGGTGCCCGCGTCCAGCTGGACTGGGTCCAGGCCGAGGAGGTGGGAGGGCTCCTAGTCGAGGGGCGCCTGCGCGACCTCGACGGCATGGTCGTGCCCGGTGGCTTCGGCGAACGCGGCATCGAAGGCATGATCGCCGCCGTCGGTTACGCCCGGGAGCAGGACATCCCTTGCCTGGGACTGTGCCTCGGGCTCCAGGTCATGGTCATCGAGTTCGCCCGCAATGCCGCCGGGCTCGAGCGGGCCAACTCCCGCGAGTTCGCGCCGAGCGCCCCTCACCTCGTTATCGACCTGATGGACGAGCAACGGGAGATAGTCAGTCAGTCCAACTATGGAGGCACCATGCGCCTGGGGACCTACCCGGCCAAGCTTCGCCCCGGGAGCAGGGCGGCCGCTATCTACGGTGCCGAGCTGGTTTTTGAGCGCCACCTCCACCGCTACGAGGTCAACAACCGCTACCGCACCCGCCTTGAGCAAGCGGGTCTCGTTTGCTCCGCCGAGAGCCCTGACGGTCGCCTGGTCGAGATGATCGAACTACCGGGCCACCCCCTGTGGACCGGCACTCAGGCCCACCCGGAGTTCAAGAGCCGCCCCGACCGGCCCCACCCGCTGTTCGGCGCTCTGGTGGGAGCGGCCCTGGCTCGGGCCGAGGGCCGTCGACCGCACCTGATCGACCCGGACGCCCTAGAGGCCGAGCTCGTACCCGGGCTTGGGCGCAGGGTCGAGGAGGCCGGAATTGCCTTCTCCTAAGTTCCACAAGCTGGGCGAGCGGCCGCTCTACCGGGCCAAGATGATCGAGATCGTGACCGGCACCTTCGAGGGCCCGGACGGCGAGACCTTCGAGCGCGACATCGTGCACCACCCCGGCGCCGTGATCATCGTGCCCTTGGACGAGGCCGCCGACGAGGTCGTCCTCGTGCGCCAGTACCGCGCCCCCCTGGACATGGAGCTGCTGGAGCTACCGGCCGGCAAGCGTGACGTGAAGGAAGAGCCGCAGGAGCTGACGGCGGCCCGGGAGCTGGCCGAGGAGACCGGTCTGGAAGCCGGCCGCCTCGAGCTGATCGGCCATTTCTACAATTCCCCGGGCTTTTGCGACGAGGAATCATGGTGCTTCCTGGCCCGGGACCTGCGGGCCGTGCCCGGCTCTCGCCACGGCATCGAAGAGGAGCACATGACCGTGGAGCGCCACTCGTTCTCGGGCGTGGGCGAGCTGGTGCGCTCGGGGGAGATAACCGACGCCAAGACGATCGTCGGGCTGTTGCTGGCGCAAGCGGCGATCTCGTAGGGGAAATGGGGCACGTCGCCGCCAAACCGGCCCCCGGCGGTCCCCAGGCCCATCTGGCCCTCAGCCTTCCAGGCGAAGAGCTGCTGGTCTGGCTGGCGGTCGAAAAGGGCCGCCGGCCCAATACCCTGACGGCCTACCGCCGTGACTTGGCCGCTTACGAGGCCTGGTTGCGGGCGCGGGGCGAGAGAGGCGACGGCGCCCTGGCGGAGGTCACCGAGGCGACCGTAGCCGAGTACGTCGCCCATCTCGGACAGGCCGGCTTGGCGCCCGCCTCGGTGGCGCGGGCCCTGGTTGCCGTGCGGTCGCTACACCGGTTCATGGTCCAAGAAGGCGGCGCCAGCGCCGACCCATCGGCCGACCTGAACTCCCCGCCCGTGCCCCAAGGCCTCCCCAAAGCCCTGAGCGAGCAGGAGGTCGCCTCGCTGCTGTCCTCGGTCACCGGCCACGGCCCGGCCCAGCTGCGGGACCGGGCTGTGCTCGAGGTCCTCTACGCCACGGGGATGCGCATCTCCGAGCTCACCGGGCTGTCCCTGTCGGACCTGGCCCTGGAGGAACAGCTTGTCCGCGTGTACGGCAAGGGCGGCAAGGAACGCCTGGTGCCCGTGGGGCGCTATGCCCGCTTGGCTATCGAGGCGTGGATGGGCGCCGGGGGACGGCCCGCCCTGGTGCCCAAGAGATGGGCCCGCAGGGACGACTCGGACGCCCTCTTCCTAAACCTGAGAGGGGGGCGGATCAGCCGCCAAGGGGCGTGGGGGATCGTCCACCACTACGGGGAGAAGGTCGGCCTGGGGAGCCGCCTCACCCCCCACGTGCTGCGCCACAGCTGCGCCACCCACCTGCTGGACCATGGGGCCGACATACGGGTCGTCCAGGAGCTCCTGGGCCACGCCTCCATTGCCACTACCCAGGTCTACACCCGGGTCTCGCCGGAGCGGCTGCGCAGCGCGTACGAGTCGGCGCACCCCCGGGCCCGCGCTGGTTGAGCACGGACGGGCCAGTCGGGCACAACTTTGCGCGGTGGTCCTCGCTCCCTCGGCGACAGGAACTACACTGCGCCCGATGGAGGCCAATACAACGAGCGCCTGGCGACTCGAGCTCGAGTCGCAGCGAGCGTCGCTCCGGCAGGAGCTGCAGGAACTGGGCTACGGCACCGAAGGCCTCTCCTACGATGCCAACTTCGCCGACTCGAGCCAGGTGACGGCCGAGCGGGGCGAAACCGAAGCGCTGGCCATGAACCTGACCGCCAACCTGCTCGATGTGGAGCGGGCCCTGGCCAAGCTCGACGAGGGCACGTTCGGTTTGTGCGAGTCGTGCCACCGCGAGATCGCCGAGGCCCGGCTCGAGGCCATGCCTGCCGCCCGGTACTGCATCGACTGCGCCGCCAAGCGTCGCTGACGTAGCGCCTGAGGAGACGACGGCGGCGGAACTGGCCGCCACCGGCCTATGAACGCGGGCCGACGTCGACGGCCTTCTGGCATCGTCCCGGTGGCGGCCCGACGGTGGCTCCGGACCTACCGCGCCCGGGAACTTTGGCCAAAAAAAACAGGCAATTTGTGTCGCGGCGGGTTTCGCCGGCCGCATACTGGGGGTATCAGCGGCCGGTGCAGGCTGCGCTTGGGCAAGGGGGACCGATGGACCTTCAGCAGCTTAAGCAGTGCCTCCTGGCCGCCGGCGTCGCAGAGGGCGAGTACCTCCTGATCGGGCTCGACCCGCCTCGGGCCGTCCGGGAGGGCGCCTGTATTGTCCGGCCCAATCAGCGCAGCTGGGAAGTGCTCGTCTGGCGGCCCGTGCGCCTGGAACCTTCGCTGACGTTCCTCAGCGAGGACGAGGCGTGCGAGTACGCTCTCGACGTGCTCACTTCGGCCATTACCAGGTCTGAGGGCACGGCCCCTGCCGGACCGGTGGCCGCCGGCCGGCGGCCCGTCGCCTCTGCCCACGCCCACTCCGGCCGGGCCAGCTCCGACCGGGCCAGCTCCGACCGGGCCAGCTCCGGCCGGGCCAGCTCCGGCCGGGCCAGCTCCGGCCGGGCCAGGAGTTCGGCCCCTTAGCTTCGGTAGCGGGACGGGAAAAGGCCCGGGGGGCGACGAGGTCCAGACGAGACGTCGCTGCCCGCGTCAGGCTAGAGCGGTAGCAGGCCTATGGCCGCACGGGCCGTCCCCATTGTCTTCGCCGCCACTTCGCCGGCCCGGGCCGCCCCCGCGGACAGGACGGACCTGATGGCCGCCGGGTCTGTTCCCAGCGCCCGGTAGCGCTCCTGCAAAGGGACCACTAATGCCAGCACGGCGTCGGCCGCGTCGGACTTCAGCTTGCCGTAGCTGTCGTAGCCGGCGGCGACCTCCTCCGGCTTGCCGCCGCGGAGGGCGGCCAGGAGCTCGAGCAGGTTGGAAACGCCCGGTTTGAGCGCCGGGTCCCAACGCACCGCGCCGGGCCCGGGAGGGTCGAGGTCGGTCACGGCCCGCTTCACCTTGCGCTCGATGACTTTGGGGTCGTCGAACAAGGAGATGAGACCGGCGTCGGATGCCGACGACTTGGACATTTTGTGCACGGGATCCTGCAGGTCCATGATGCGGGCGCCCCCACCCGCAGGGGGTATGGCGGCCTCGGGCACGGTAAAGGTGTGGCCATAGCGGGCGTTCCAACGCTGGGCCAGGTCGCGGGTGAGCTCGAGGTGCTGGCGTTGGTCGTCACCGACCGGCACCAGGTCGGCCTGGTACAACAGGATGTCAGCCGCCATAAGCACCGGGTAGGCGAACAGCCCGAGCCGGGCGGATTCCTCGCCCCCTTTTCCCGTCTTGTCCTTGAACTGGGTCATGCGGGAAAGCTCGCCCATGCTGGCGGTGCACTCGAGGAGCCAGGCAAGCTCGGCATGTTCATGGACGTGGCTTTGGACGAACAGCGTGCAACGCTCCGGGTCCAGCCCGGCCGCCATGAGCAGGGTCGCCATCGTTAGGGTGGCCTGGGAAAGCTCGGCCGGGTCCCCGGGGACGGTCAGTGCATGCAGGTCCACCACGCAGTAAAAGGCGTCGTACCGGTCCTGGAAGTCCACCCACCAGCGCAGGGCGCCTAGGAAGTTGCCCAGGTGCACGGCCCCGGTGGGTTGGATCCCGGAAAGGACTACTTTGGCTTTTCCGGCTTTAGCTTTTCCCGAGTTGGGCTGATCGCTCACGACAAGGAGGGTACCCGCGCCGCGTCGTGCCCGGCCCGCCATTACCGCACCGGCACAGGTCGGCCCGTCCTAGCGGGTATCCCGCACCGGCGCGAAGGCCCCCCGGTAGGCTGGGCGAGGTGGGCTACCAAGTGAGCACGGCGGTCTTCGAAGGCCCCTTTGACCTGCTGTTACACCTGGTGACGAGGGACCAAGTCGACATATGGGAGCTTTCCCTGTCCTCGATCGTGGACGAGTACCTCGCCACCATCGAAGGCATGCAAGCTCTCGACCTGTCCGTGGCGACGGAGTTCCTCCTCACCGCGGCGGTGCTGCTGGAGCTAAAGGCGCGCCGCCTCCTGCCCGACGCCGCCGGGGACGGGGAAGAGGAGCTGGCATTGTGGGAGGAACGGGACCTGCTGCTGGCCCGCCTCCTCGAGTGCAAGACGTTCAAGGACGCGTCGCTGGCTCTGTGCCGGCTCATGGACGCCGCCGACCAGTCGGTGCCCCGGCGCTCGGGCCTGGAAGAGCGCTTCCTGGGCCTGGCGCCGGACCTTTTGGAAGGCGTGACCCCCGGCCGGCTCGGCGACGCCTTGGCCCGGCTGCTGGTCCCCAAGCCCGTTCCCAGGGTCAACACCGACCATGTAGCCCCCATCCGGGCCAGCGTGGCCGACACGCTTGAGCAACTGGTGGCCCGGTTGCCCCTGGAAGGGCGGACCACCTTCAGGAGGCTCACGGCCGGCCTGGTCGAGCCCCTCGAGGTGATCGTGTACTTCTTGGCTCTGTTGGAGCTGTGCAAGCGGGGCGCCGTCGACCTGGAGCAGGCGGAGCGGCTGGGAGAGCTCCAGGTCAACTGGCTGGGCCTGCCGCTCGAAGACGAGGCCAGCGCCCTTGCCTCTGCCGAGTGGGCCGAAGCGCCGGTGGCGGTGCTGGCTGGGGCCGAGATGTCCGCCGTCGACGAGTACGAGGGCTAGATGGCACCGGACGACTACCCCGCGCCGGCTCCTAGCCCAGAAGGGCCCAGCCACCAAGATCTCCGCCACCCAAATCTCAGCCACCCAAATCTCAGCCACCAAAATCTCAGGGACCAAGATAAAAGTCACCAACATCTAAGCCAGGAAGATCCCAGCCCGGAAGATCCCAGCCCGGGAGATCCCAGCCCGGGAGATCCCAGCCCGGGAGATCTCAGCAAACAGGATCTTGGCCACCTAGACCACCTGGCCGACCGTTTCCGAGAACACCGGCGGGCGATCGAAGCCGTCCTAATGGTGGCCGATTCGCCGGTCGAGCCGGGCATGCTGGCCCAGCTGCTGGAAGTGGCGCCTTGGCAGGTCGAGGCCCTGTGCGACGAACTGGCCCAGTCCTACCGTCGAGACCAGCGAGGCTTCGTACTGGTCAAGGTGGCGGGCGGCTACCGGTTCCAGAGCCATCCCGACCTGGCGCCCTACATAGAACGCTTCGTGCTCGAGGGCCAGACGGCCCGCCTATCAGCCGCGGCCCTCGAGACACTGGCGATCGTGGCCTACAAACAGCCGATATCCCGGGCCCAGGTGGCCGCCATCCGGGGTGTCAACGCCGATGCCGTCCTGCGCACGCTGTGCCACCGGGGCTACGTCTGCGAGGTGGCACGAGACCCCGGACCGGGACAAGCGGTGCTTTACGGCACCAGCCCGCTGTTGCTCGAGCGCCTGGGACTGGACAAGATCGAGGACCTGCCCCCGCTCGGGGACTTTGTCCCTGGGCCGGAGATCATGGACGCTTTGGAGCAAGGCCTGCGTTCTGGCTGAGCGGCGCCCGCACTGCGGGCGCCGACATCGCCTGGGCACGGTGACGCAGTTGTCGGCTGCGAGGCTGCCGGCTGCGAGGCTGCCGGTTACGAGGTGGCCGTGCCCTCCGGCTCTTCACCGCTCGCCGCCGGGCCCGAGGTGCCGTGCACCTGGTCCCCGGCCAGCACGGCATAAAGCCGCCGGCGGGCTTCATCGAGGATCTTGGCGGCTTCCTCGTACTCCCGGAGCCCTCCGCTCATCGCCACCTGACCGACGACGGGCATCAGCCTGCCCACGGCGTGGCGCAAGGCGCGCGAACCAGCCGGGGCCCCGGCGGCTACCTGGTCCCAGGGTGCCCTTCCCTTGGCTACTTCGGCTGAGGCGCGCTGGCCTTCCTCGGTCAGGGAGAAGCGCTTCTTGCCCCCGGCGTCGTCGGCTTGCACGGTTATGAGCCCTTCGTCCTCGAGCAGCTGGAGGGTGGGGTAGATCGACCCCGGGCTCGGCCGCCACAGGCCCTCTGTCCGCTCCGACAGCTCAGCAATGATCTCGTAGCCGTGCATGGGCCGTTCGGCCAGCAGCGCCAGGATGGCACTACGGACGTCGCCGCGCCGGGCCCGGCCCCACGGGCGTCCGCCCCCGGCTCGGCCCCCGCCCCGGCCACCCCAGCCGGCGCCGCCGGCCCCAGGTCCCATGGGCGCGCCGTAGAACCACATCCGGTTGTGGACCGGCGGTTCGCCGAGCGGCCCATGGGGCCCCTCAGGACCGCCCGGTCCTTCCCCGGGACCGGCCCAGGGAGGCCCGCCCCAGCCCCGGCCTCGAGGGCCGCGCCGGCTCCGGGACCACTCGGGCCCTTCGTCAAAATGTTCATGAGAATGCATGTCGGGTTCCCTTTCACGATTGGTTGGACTTGCCTCTAACACTATATCGCGATATATCGTTCACCGGCGAAGTTGGGCCCCGGTCCCTGATCAGCGGGCTAGGCTGCGGGGCGTGAAGCCCACAACGTGGGCCGGCCTCCTGAGGCAGGCGGCATGAGCGGTCCTGAGGCAGGGGGCACCAGCGACGGCGACAGCGATGACGGCGGCGGCGATGACGACCTGCCGGCACCGGCGCCGGGCGTGCCCGCCCCGCCCGAGCGGCTCCAGAAGGTCCTGGCCAAGGCCGGCCTGGGCAGCCGGCGGACTTGCGAACAACTCATAGCCGACGGCCGGGTCACCGTCAACGGGGTGGTGGCACAGCTCGGCCAACGAGCTGACGGGGCCCGCGACCTGATCGCCGTCGACCGCATCCCTGTCCCCGGGCGCCAAGGCTTGGCCTACTACCTGGTGAGCAAGCCGGCCGGGGTCATATGTACCGCCTCGGACCCCCAGGGCCGGCCTGTCGTGACCACCCTGGTCCCGCCCGAGCCCCGGGTTTTCCCCGTCGGGCGCCTGGACGTGTCGTCGGAAGGGCTCATCGTGCTCACCAACGACGGCGACCTGGCCTACCAGCTGACCCACCCGAGCTTCGGCGTTCTGAAGGAGTACGTGGTGGAGGTCGAGGGCCACCTGTCGCGCCAGGCGCTCAGCCGGCTGCGCCGGGGCGTGGAGCTGGACGATGGTACGACGGCCCCGGCCAAGGTCTCTTTGCTGGGCCCGAGCTCCGCCCGAGTGACCATCCATGAAGGGCGCAACCGCCAGGTCAGGCGGATGTGCGAGGCCGTCGGCCACCCGGTGCGCAGGCTCGTGCGGACCCGGATAGGCCCCGTAGCCGACCCGGAGCTGGCCCCGGGCGGCTGGCGGCACCTCAGCGGCAGCGAGGTGCGGCGCCTGTGGGAAGCGGCCAGCAGCCCAACGGCCGTCCGGCCCAGGGTGGCGTCCTCCTCGGCACCGCCACCCTTGCCCCGGCCCTAAAGGCTCCGTCGCCCTGCCCTTTGCTCGCCGACCGCAGTTGCAGCTCGTCCGCGGTCACTATCGTGGCCCATACATGCCTGATACCCCACTTACCTCTTCCAGGCCTGGCGAGGTCGCCAAGCCTGTGTTCATGCCGGCGCCGGCTCGGCGCGTGCGGGCGCTGCGCGGCGCCACGACGGTCGACGAAGACGACTACTACCAGGTGACAACCCGCACCATCGCCTTGGTACGAGCCATGGTGAACAGCAATGGGCTCGACCATGAGGACATCATTTCCATACTGTTCACGGCGACCGACGACATCCATTCGATGTTCCCGGCCACGGCCGCCCGACAGGCCGGCTTCGGGGACGTCCCCCTTTTGTGCGCCCGCGAGCTGGAGATCGACGGGATGCAGCCCCGGTGTATCCGTGTGTTGATGCATATCGAGACGGCGGCCGAGCAACTGCACCACATCTACCTGGAAGGTGCCCGCGGCTTACGAGATGACCTTCCCGAGTAACCGCCCGGGCACGACCAACGGCCGCGGTTCGAGCAACCGCCCAGGCTTGAGCGACAACGCCGGCCCGACCAGCGGCCCGGGCCCGACCAGCGGCCCGGGCACGACCAGCGACGCGGGCGGGGGCGAGAGGGGGACGGCGGGGGGACGGCCCCGGGCGGCAGTGATCGGGACGGGGCTGATCGGCGGTTCCATAGGGATGGCCCTACGCCGGCATGGCTGGTGGGTGAGCGGGACCGACCGTGACGCCGCCCGCGCCGGACGGGCCTTGGAGCTGGGCGCCATCGACGAGGTGGGGATGGACACGGGCGCCGCCGTTATCTTCATCGCCGTGCCCGCCGGGTCGGTGGCCGGCATCGCCACGGCTGTGCTTTCCCAACAGGACAGCCAGTTCTGCGGAGCGGGCACGGCTGAGCGGGCCTCGACGGGGCGGACCGGCCTGAGGGTAGTCACCGACGTGGCCAGCACCAAAGAAGGCATCGTCAACGCCGTGAGGCACCCCCGTTTCCTCGGGGGCCACCCCATGGCCGGTTCGGAACAGGAGGGCGTCGATGGCGCCGACCCTGAACTGTTCCTCGGGGCCACCTGGGTGCTGACGCCGAGCGAGGACACCTCGGGTGACGCCTACTCGCAGGTGCAGGCGATCGTGCGCCTCCTAGGCGCCAACCCGGTGGCGGTGGAGCCGCGTCGCCACGACGAGCTGGTGGCCCTGGTCTCGCACACCCCACACCTCACCGCCGCTACCCTCATGAACCTGGCCGCGGACGCGTCGGCTTCGGACGCCACCCTCCTGCGCCTGGCCGCGGGCGGCTTCCGGGACATGACCAGGGTCGCCGCCGGGCACCCCGGCATCTGGCCCGACGTCGTGGCCGCCAACCGGGAGGCCATCTTGTCGACCCTGGACCGGCTAATGGGCAGTCTCGACAAGTTGCGGGCCATCGTCGCCGCCGGGGACCGCGACGGCCTGCTCCAGCTCCTGGAGCGGGCCCGGGAGGGCCGCATCAACCTGCCGACAGGGGCTCCGTCGCTCGAACGGGCCACCGAAGTGCGCCTCCCCGTCCCCGACCGCCCTGGCGTGATCGCCGAAGTCAGCACCCTCCTGGGCGGGCTGGGCGTCAACATCTTCGACCTCGAGATCGTCCATTCGGCCGAAGGCGACCGGGGCGTCATGGTGCTGGTCGTCGACGCCAGCGCCGAGGAGGTGGTTCATGCCGCCCTGGCGGGCCGCGGTTACCGGACCTACATGCGCCGGCTCGAGCCCGAGGCCCCAGCCGTGAGCGGCCCGTCGTGAGCGTCCCGAGCCAGTTACGGGTCGAGCCGGCCTACGGGCGGGCCGTTACGGGGAGGCTCCGGGCGCCCGGCGACAAGTCCATCTCCCACCGGGCGCTACTAATAGGGGCGCGGGCCGAGGGCCGTTCCCGCGTCCGGGGGCTTTCGGAGGGCGACGACGTACGCCATACCCTGGAGGCGGTGCTGTCCCTGGGGGCGGGAGCCGACAAGGCGCGGGGTGAGCTCTACATCGACGGCGGACAGGCCCGCCTGCACGAACCCGGGACCGTGGTCGACGTGGGCAACTCGGGCACCGGCATCCGGTTGCTAGCCGGGTTCGTGTCCACCATCGACGGTCTCACTGTCCTGCAGGGCGACGCCTCCATTGCCCGTCGGCCCATGGACAGGGTGGCCGTTCCCCTGCGGCTGATGGGGGCGCGCGTGGACGGCCGGCGCCGGGGTAGCCTGCCCCCCCTGGCGGTGCGGGGCGGCGGCCTGCAGGGCATCGACTACCCGCTACCGGTGCCGAGCGCCCAAGTGAAGTCGGCGGTGCTCCTGGCCGCTCTGGGCGCCGACGGCCCTACCACCGTGCACGAGGTCGTGCCCACCCGGGCCCACACCGAGGAAATGCTGGCCGCCGCGGGCGCCAACATCGAGGTCCGCCGCACCGGGCCGGGGGCCAGCGTCGTCCTGCAGCCGGGCCCGCTCCAGGCCGGGGACATCGACGTCCCCGCCGACCCGTCCCAAGCCGCCTTCTGGGCCGTCGCCGCTTGCACGGTCCCCGGTAGCGACCTTTTACTGGAGGACGTCTATGTAGGACGGGGGCGGGCAGGCTTCCTGGAGGTGCTGGCGCGTATGGGTGCCCGGGTCGAACTGGTCAACGAGGACCCGGTCCACCACACCGCCGACATCCACGTGCAGGCCGGCCCGCTGGTGGCCACCCACGTGGGCGGGGCGGAAGTCCCGTCGCTTATCGACGAGATCCCGGTCCTGTGCGTGGCCGCGGCGTTCGCCGAGGGTACGACCACCTTCAGTGATGCCGCCGAACTACGGGTCAAGGAGACTGACCGCGTCGCCACCACCGTCGCGCTCCTCACCGGGCTCGGTGCCCAGGCCGAGCCTCTTGCCGACGGCATCGTGGTCACCGGGCGTGCGGGCGCCCCCCTGTCGGGTGGTACGGTCGACTCGTACGGCGACCACCGCATCGCCATGGCCGCCGCTGTCGCTGCTCTGGGGGCGGGCGGTCCAGTGATGGTCAACGGTTGGGACGCCACCGCCACGAGCTACCCGAGCTTCGAGGAGGACATGCTCCGGTGCCTCAGCTAAAGCCGGTAGGGAAAAAAGTGATCGCCATCGACGGCCCCGCGGGCAGCGGGAAGTCCACGGTGGCCCGGGCCGTCGCCGCCCGGCTGGGTATGCCCTACCTAGACACCGGGGCCATGTACCGCGCCGTCGCTTTTACCGCCATGAGGCGGGGCGTGGACCCCGAAGACGCCGCCGATGTGGCCAAATTGACGATGGACCTCGTCCTCAAGGTCAGCGACCGCGTGCTCGTCGACGGGGTCGACGCCACCATCGAGGTGCGCAGCCCTGAGGTCACCCGGGCCGTGAGCGTGGTGGCCGCCAATCCCGAGGTGCGAAGGGAGCTCGTCCGCCGCCAGCGGGAGTGGGCCGAGGCCCACGGCTCGGGCGTGGTCGAGGGTCGCGACATCGGCACCGTGGTCTTCCCTGAAGCTCCGGTAAAGATTTACATGACTGCAAGTGACGAGGAACGGGCGCAGCGGCGGAGCCAGGAACTGCTCGACATGCACTACGACGACGTGGCCGCCGACATAGCCCGGCGCGACCACATCGACTCCACCCGCCCGGTAGCCCCCCTGGCCATCGCCCCCGACGCCGTCGTGGTGGACACGACCACGAGCACCGTGGACGAAGTGGTCGAGCTCGTGCTCCGCCTGGCCGCCCAGGCCGGCCTGGTATGACGGGGCCGGGTACGACGGGGCCGGGTACGACGGGGCCGGGTACGACGGGGCCGGGTAATGACGGGGCCGGCGTGACCGGCCTGGCGTGAGCAGCGAGACCGCCCCACCGACCGGTACCGCGGAGGTCCCGGCGCCGGTCGCCGCCGCCCTGCACCCGCCGACCCGGGCTGAGCTGGCCTGGTACCACTTCGCATGGACGCTGTTGTACCCGCCGTGCTGGCTCATGTGGCGGGCCAAAGTCGTGGGCAAGGAGAACCTGCCCCAGACAGTGCCCTACGTGCTCGCCCCCGTTCACCGCTCTTACATCGACACTTTTCTGGCCGCCTACGTCACCAGCCGGCGGCTGCGGTTCATGGCCAAGCAAGAGGTCTTCTCCAGGCCGTGGTCGGCCAAGCTGTTCGGGTCGTTGGGCGGCTTCCCCGTCCGGCGGGGCACGCCTGACCGGGAAGCGCTCCAGATGTGCGAACGGGCCCTGGCCGGTGGCGAACCGGTCGTGCTGTTCCCCGAGGGCACTCGTCGCTCGGGGCCCGAGGTCCAGCCCTTGTTCGCCGGCCCGGCCTTCGTGGCCTTGCGGGCGAACGTCCCCATTGTGCCCGTCGGCATAGGCGGCAGCGACCGCTCGATGCCGCCGGGCGCCAAGTGGGTACGGCCTGTCCGGGTCAGCGTCGTCATCGGCCGGCCCATCTGGCCGCCACCCCAGCCTTCGTCCGGGCGGGTCCCCCGCCGCTCGGTGACCGAGCTCACCCAGCGGCTGCATGGGGAGCTGCAAGCGGTGTTCGACCAGGCCCGGGAGCTGGCCGGCGGCTGATAAGGCACGCCGCAGACAGGGCCCGGCGCCGGGCGGGTCCATGCACCGGCAGGGCCGGGCCGGCTACGGCCGGGCCGGCGAGGGCCGCGGTAGACCTAAACGAAGAGAGGCTCGATGTGGCGGCGGTCCAGCAGGGCCTGCATTTCCTCGTCCGTCGGGCGGTGCGTGTACCGGGCCGCGGCGTCCAGGAACCGGGGCAGCAGGTCGGTGTCGGCCATGCTGTTGAGGAACACGCCCGGCCGGCCCAGGGCCCACCAGACCGCCAGGTCGATGTCGCCGGGCTCCTCGAGCGGGGCGTACCAGGGCGAGCGGGTATGGGGACGGTCGCGCCAGGGGGCGGCGGCGCACGACTTTATGGTCTGCACGGCCACGTTGCGCTCGGCGCAGGTCGTCAGTAGGGCCTCGAAATTGGCGGCGTAGTAGTCGTTGCGCATGGTGATGTAGTTGTAGGGGAGCAGCACCGAGTCGAAATCAAAGCGTTCCAGCGAGCGCCGGTGCGTCGCCGCCACCTGCAGCCCGTGCCCGGTAACCCCGATGAAGCGGACGAGCCCCTCCTCACGGGCGGCCACGGCCGCCTCCAGGGCACCCCCCGGGCTCAGGGCCGTGTCCCAGTCGATGGGGTCGGACAGGTTGTGGAACTGCCACAGGTCGACGTGGTCGACGCCAAGGCGCTCCAATGAGCGTTCGAGCTGGGCGCGGGCGTCGGCGGCCCGGCGCTCTCCTGTCTTTGTGGCCAGGAAGAACTGTCCCGGCGCCCGCTCCAACCAGGGCCGGATGCGCAGCTCGGCGTCCCCGTAACCGGCGGCCACGTCGATGTGGTTGACCCCGGCGCCCATGAGGACGTCGAACACCTGGTCCGCCTGGGCCTGAGTGGCGGACGACAGTGCCGCCGCCCCGAACAGGACCCGCGTGCTCTGGTGGCCCGTGCGCCCAAAGGGCGCCGTCTCTATGCCCATCTCCACCTTCCTTTGCTGGTTACTGGCCCTTGCTGGTTACTGGTCTTTGCTGGTTGCTGGTTCATCCCAAGGCGGCCAGGACCTGGGCCGCAGACAGGTCACGACCGTCCACCGAAGCCTGAGCGGCCTCCGCCGTCCCCGTCGCCGGCGGGGCGAAGGCGACCGCGTTGATAACGGCGGCGACGCCCCGCAGCACCTCGCGCAGCTCTCGGGGGAGGGGGAAGTACTCGTCCTCCGGCACGGCCCGGATCTCTTCTGTCCCCTCGATGGGGGCGAGGCGGCGTAAGACCTCCTCCACCAGGGACTCGGGCGCGGATGCCCCGGCGATGACGCCGACCACGCCGGACACGTCGTCGGGGAGCTCGGCGGCGGTGTTGACGCGCAGGGCCCGGGCGCAGCCAGCGGACCTGGCCGTGCGCACCAAGGCCAGGGTGTTGGAGGAATTGGCGCTGCCGATCACGACCATGGTGTCGCAGCGGGCGGCGATCGCCCGCAGCGCGGCCTGACGGTTGGTGGTGGCAAAGCAAAGGTCGCTGCGACCGGGGACCCAGAGATCGGGCCAGCGCTCCTGGGCCGCCTCCAGGATGTTCCGCCACTCATCGAGGGCCAAGGTCGTCTGGGCCAGGAAAGCCACCGGCCCCTCGGGCTCAGGCAGTGCCATCAGCTCGGCCACGCTTTCGACACGGTGGATGGCATCGGGGGCGACGGCGATGGTGCCGACCGCTTCCTCGTGGCCCTCGTGGCCGACGTAGACGATCGAGTAGCCCTTGGACGCCCGCAGCTTCACCTCGTGGTGGACCTTGGTCACCAGAGGGCAGACGGCATCGACGACGGTGCCTCCGTTGGCCCGGGCGGCGGCGACCACTTCGGGGGCCGAACCATGGGCGGAGAGCATGAGGGGCCGGCCCGCTGGGACCTCGCTGACATCGTCCACGAAGACCACCCCGAGCTGGCGGAAGCGGTCGACGACGACCTGGTTGTGGACGATCTCGTGGTAGCAGTAGACCGGCGGTTCGAACACCCGCACCATCCACGCCAGGGCCTTGATGGCCATTTCCACTCCGGCGCAAAAGCCCCTCGGCGAGGCGAGCAAGACCTTTTGGACTCTCACGGCACGTCCAAGCTACCTCTACGCTCGGGCTCCTGGGCCCGGTCCCGGCGCCGGCGCCGGGGCCGGTCGGGACGCTCCCGGCGCCACCCGGGCCTGTGACCGTCTAGCCTGGGTCAGGCCATGGCCCTGCCGAGAGTGGTCGCGGTGGCCCCCGGGTCGCCGGCAGACCGGGCCGGCGTCCTCCCCGGCGACCAACTTGTCGCCCTGGACGGCCAACTGCCCCGAGACATCATCGAGTACCACCTACTGACGGACCAGGAGTCCCTGGCCCTGGAGGTGAGCCGCGGCGGCATAGAGCTGTCGCTCCAGGTCGAGCGTGAGGGGGGCGAGCCATTGGGCATGGAAGTAGACGCCGCCCTGTTCGACCAGGTCCGCACCTGCGACAACCATTGCGAGTTCTGCTTCATCCACCAGCTCCCCAAAGGCCTGCGCAAGAGCCTGTACGTGCGCGACGACGATTACCGGCTGTCGTTCCTGTACGGGAACTTCACCACGCTGACCCGTTTCACCGAGGCCGACCTCGAACGGGTCCTGACCGAGGGCCTCTCACCTCTGTTCGTGTCCGTCCATGCCACCGACCCGGAGGTGCGCGCCCGCATGTTGCGCAACCGACGGGGGGCGACCAGCCTGCGCTGGCTGCGGGCGCTCCTAGACGGGGGGGTGGAGGTCCACGGCCAGGTCGTCGTCTGCCCCGGGGTCAACGACGGGGACATCCTGGAGAGCACCAGGGCCGGGGTGCTCGACGAGTACCCGGAGCTGGCCAGCGTGGCCTGCGTGCCCTTGGGCGTGAGCCGGTTCAACCACGAGGGCAGCATGCGTCCCCACACCGGTGCCGAAGCACGGGCCGCCGTGGACCTGGTGGAGGAGTGGCAAGAGATCTTCTGGGCCTGTGTGGGCCGGCGTCTGGTGTACGCCTCCGACGAGTACTACCTCCTGGCCGACCGTCCTTTCCCGGCCCTGGAGACCTACGGCGCGGTGGCCCAGCACGACAACGGTGTGGGCATGGCGCGGGCCTTCGAGGCGGCTTTCTCGGGGGGCACCGGGCCAGAAGATGAGGGAGAAAAGGGACCGAGCGGCTTCTTCCGTTCCGTCGAGGGAGCTCCCGCTCTAGGGTACCGGGCGCCCCGGGCCCCGGGGACGGTGACCTTCAGGCCCCGGCGGGGCGCCGGCGTAACCGTGCTGACCGGTGAGTACGGCGCCCGGGTCCTGCGCCCGCTGGTCTCCTCGCTCCCCGGTGACGTCGAGGTCGTGGCTGTACCCAACGAGTTTTTCGGCGGGAACATCGGGGTGGCCGGCCTATTGACGGGAGCGGATCTGTCCACCGTGCTGGCCCGCCTACCCGAGGGCCGTCGGTACCTCGTCCCCGACAGCTGCTTGTCCGGAGGGCGGTTCCTGGACGGGACGGCCCTAGAGGACCTGCCCCGCCCCGTAGAGGTGGTGGCGGCGGACGGGGCATCCCTGCGCCGGGCACTGGCGCCCGCCTCCGACTTGGTGGCGGCCAGGTGAGAACGGCCAAGTGGCCAAGTCGGCCGGGGCCAAATGGGCACCGGCGCAATGAGACCGGCCCGAACAAGACCGGCCCGAACGAGACCGGCCCGAACGAGACCGGCCGGAATCAGACCGACCGGAATCAGACCGGCCCGAACGAGACCGGCCGGAATCAGACCGGCCCGAAGGATAGTGGTCGGACGAGAGTGGCTAAGCGATAGTGGCCGGATGAGAGTGGCCGGATGAGAGTGGCCGGATGAGAGTGTGCAGATGAGCAAGGGCGGGAAGGCAAAGGCCGAGACCAAGTCGGGGCGTCCTGTCGTGGCCGTCGTGGGGAGGCCCAATGTGGGCAAGTCGACGCTGGTCAACCGGATCGTGGGGCGGCGGGAGACGATCGTCGAAGAAAGCCCCGGCGTTACCCGTGACCGCAAGGCGCTGGACGCGGAGTGGGCGGGCCGGGAGTTCACCCTGGTCGACACGGGCGGGTGGCAGATAGGTGGCCTGTCCCTCGACAAGCTCGTGTCGGCCCAAGCTGAACGCGCCGTCCGGGAGGCAGACGTCGTTATCTTCGTCGTCGATGTGACCGTTGGCCCGACGGCGGAGGACACCGAGGTGGGACGCCTGCTCGTGCGTACGGGGCGGCCGGTGGTGCTGGCTGTCAACAAAGTCGACAACGAGGCCCGCCAGGCCGACATCTGGGAGTTCATGGCCTTGGGCTTTACCGCGCCCTGGCCCGTGTCGGCGCTGCACGGGCGGGGGACGGGCGACCTGCTGGACGCGGTCGTCGACCAGTTGCCCCCGGCGTCCGGTGGGGACGAGACCGGCAGAGTGCGGACCGGCCATGATGGGGCCGTCGCGACCGACGAGGGCCCCGGCGCGGGCGGCGACGTCGGCGGGGACGGTCACAACGACGAGGACAGAAATGCCGACGAGGACAGTGGGCCCGACCGGGACGGTCACGGCTTCGGCGACGGAGCAAGACCGATCTCCGTGGCCATCGTGGGGCGGCCCAACGTGGGCAAGTCGACTCTTTTCAACCGGCTCATCGGCGACGACCGGGCCATCGTCCACGACATGCCCGGCACCACCCGCGACACGATCGACACGCTGGTCGAAACGGAGGATGGGCCGGTCCGGTTCATCGACACGGCAGGCATGCGCCGGCATGCCCGAGAGGCCGAAGGGGCCGAGTACTACTCGATGGTCCGGGCGCTCAAGGCCATTGACCAGGCGACACTGGCCCTGCTCGTTATCGATGCCGGCGCGGGAGTGTCCCGCCAGGACCAGCGCCTGGCGGAGAGGGTCGATGCGGCCGGTAACCCCATCGTCGTGGTGCTCAACAAGTGGGACCTGCTCGACAACGAGGCCAAGGAAAGGGTAAGGGCGCAGGTGGCCGACATGCTCGGTTTCATCTCCTACGCCCCGGCCATGGAGATCAGCGCCAAAACCGGACGAGGGGCCCACCGCCTGTACCCGGCCCTCGTCAACGCCGTCGAGGCCTACCGCAAGCGGGTGCCTACCGCCTCGCTCAACCGGGCCCTGGCCGCCGCCCAGGCGGCCCAACCGGCGCCCCACGGAGCCCGGGTCCTGTACGCCACCCAGGGGGCGACCGACCCGCCGACCTTCACGCTGTTCACGTCCAAGCAACTGCCTCCGAGCTACCTGCGCTACCTCGAACGCTCGATCCGGGAGCACTTCGGCTTTGGGCCTACGCCGCTCAAGTTGCGGGCGCGCCGGCGCGCCAGCTGAGGCTCACCAGGGCATGGGCACTTGCTCAGACCAGCCGGGCCGCGTCACACCGGGCGACGGCGAACGGCTCTGGTGCGGTCAGTGCCGTCAGACCCGGCGGATGGCCATTATGGCGACGTCGTCGGCCAGGGGAGACGAAAAGTCACGAGCCGCCTCGAGCAAGGTCTTGCAGATGATGTTGGTGTCTTGGCCCGGGTCGCGCCGGATGGTGTGAGCCACGCGGTCCTCGCCGAAAAGCTGGCCGCCCGAACGAGCTTCGGTGAGCCCGTCGGTGTAGATGACCACCAGGTCGCCGATCTCGAGCGGGAGGTCGCGCGAGAAATAGGTGGCCAGGGGGTCTAGCGCGAGCAGGGGCCCGGTGGCCCGCAGCGGACGCATGTCCCCTCGTTGCCACACGAAGGCGGGGGGGTGGCCCGCAGATGCATGGCGCATGGTGCCAGCCTCGGTGTCGAATATGACGATGCAACACGAAACCATGTCCTCGGGCCGTCCCAGAGTGGAGAGCGTTTTATTGAGCTCCTCGAGGGCCTGGGCGGGGTCGCGGTACTGCCGCAGGAAAATGCGCAGCACGTGCTTGACCTGAAAGGCCGTTATCGACGGTTCGATGCCGTGCCCGGCTACGTCGCCTATCACGACGGCCAGGCGCTCGGGGCTGGTGGGAAAGACGTCGTAGAAGTCGCCCGCCATCATGCCCGTCCCAGGCTCGTAGACCCAGCCGATATCAAAACCGTCGTACGTAGGCAGGGTCTCGGGCGCCAGGCGGGCAGCCCAGCGCCGGGGAGCCAGGTCCTCCTGGGCCAGCACTTCTTCGGCCCGTCTCTCCAACCGGGACCGTTGTTCGGCCAGGCGGGCCTCGGCCAGGAACCGGGGGGCGTAGCGCAGAGAAAAAACGGCCGGGACGCTGACCGCCAGGAGGAGCACCTCGAACCAAGCGGACGTGGAGAACGAGGCCAGCACTAGGCCGGCGGCCAAGACGGCGTACAAGACGGCGGCGTGCAGGTCCTTGTTAAACCCGCTGCGAGCCAGGTTGGCCGCCTCGGAACTGGTCCCTGAAGCGAGCGTTTCCTCCTCTATCCGCCGCGCCGCGCGGGCCAGCCGGGCGGCGGCGCGCGCCCAGACGAGCGCGGCGATGGCGCAGACCCCGCCGGCGGCCGCCAACCACGGCTGGGGCATGACGCTCGTCCAGTTAGACGACCCGCCGGCGGCCAGCACGGTGTAGGCGGAAAGGCCGGAGCCGAGGACCGGCATGGCCCCAAGGCTACCGGAGCAGGGCATCGTCCAGGGCGGAGCCTGTCCGGCGCCGGCGTTCCTCCCGTCCCAAAGCGGGCCCTTCCGACCAGTTGGATGACGCGGCTTACCTGGTGCTGTCGGTCATCCTTGGGTGGACGGGCGGCGGACGGTTCGTTTTCCGTCCAGCGTTTTCTGGCGTAGACGTACGCCTCGAGGTCGGGAGGCGTTCCTCGGCTCAGATGCTCCAGAGCGCCTCGGTGGGCGACATCCGCGCTGCTCGCAGCGCCGGTACTAAACCGGCGACGGCGCCGATGAGGAGGGCCGCACCGAAGCCTCCGGCCCAGGCCAATGGGGGCACGACTACGAGCCAGCCGCTCTGGGTCGAGGCGTAGACAGCCGTAGAGAGCGCCCCGGCGCCTACCCCGACCACTCCCCCCAGCAAAGACAGCAGCACCGCTTCTGACATGAACTGGAGGCGTATATGGCCCTTGGTGGCGCCCAGCGCCCGCCGCAGCCCTATCTCCGAGCGTCGCTCGAGCACCGAGATGATCATGATGTTGGCAACACCAACGGCGCCGACCAGCAGCGAAACCGCCCCCAGGCCGAGGAAGAGCGTGTTCAGAGCGGCCTTGGCGTCCGCCTCGGCGGTCAGGGCCTGGGAAGGCTGGGCGACATCGACGTCGTTGGGAGCTTCAGGGTTGGCCGCGTCGGCCAGCACGGCGTAGACGGCGTTCACCTGGGACGTCTCGCAGCGCAGGTAGATCTCCGAGGGGTGGCCGTCAAAACCGAGGTAGGTCTCGGCGGCGGGGAAGCCGACCAGCACGGCCGAATCGATCTCGGGCGTCAGCAGCGACGTGTGGAGGATCCCGATCACGTAGAACCACATCCCCCCGAGCCAGATGCGCTGCCCCGGGAAGATGGAGTCGATCCCCAGGCGCTGAGCGGCGGCGCCGCCGAGGACGGCCACGGGTTCGTACTGGTTGGCCGCGTTCAGATAGGCCCCCTGGGCGACCGTCGTCCCCACTGCCCCCGGCAACCCCAAGCTGGCGGCGTCAACGGAGAGGGCGTTGGTGTCCACCGAAGGGATGAACGGGCTCTTGAAGACGTTGGCGTTGCTCAGCGCGCCGACGTACTGGACGTCGGTCACCGGGCCGATGCGGCCGATCATCCCGGGCGAGTCGATCGGCAGTTCAGCCGTCTGCCCGAAGAGCGTCTGGCCGTTGGTGACCGTGAGCAGGTTGGTCCCGAGCTTGTTGATCTCGGCCAGCAACCCCGCCTGCGAGGAGGCGGAAAGCCCGAGCACGGCCACGATGGCGGCGACGCCGATGGCAATGCCGAGAGCGGACAGGCCGGCGCGCAGCTTGCGGGTCCGGATGCCGACGCTCGACAGGCGGGCTAGGTCTCGTAGACGAAGACGGGCCGGTACGGGGGGCGCC
Organism: Acidimicrobiales bacterium; assembly: GCA_052325485.1. Lineage (GTDB taxonomy): Bacteria > Actinomycetota > Acidimicrobiia > Acidimicrobiales > Palsa-688 > Fen-671. The sequence goes on from JBKQUU010000129.1 coordinate 27,625, forward strand.
GGGTTACTCATGGACGCGGCCCCCGGTAGGAGCGTGGCCGGGGCCGGGAGAGCCGTCGGAGACGACTCGGCCGTCTAGTAGCTGCACCACCCGCTTCGTCCGGGCCGCCACCCCCATGTCGTGGGTGATCACGGCGATAGTGGACCCCTCAGCGTTGAGCTCGGCGAACAGCTCGAGCACCGATGCCCCCGCGGCGGAGTCCAGGTTGCCCGTCGGCTCGTCAGCCAGCACGATGGCGGGACGGCCGACGATCGCCCTGGCAATGGCGACCCGCTGGCGCTGCCCACCCGAAAGCTTGGTCGGTAACGATCCCAGCTTGTCCGCCAAGCCGACCCGCAGCAGTGCCCGGGAAGCAGCCCGTCGTCGCTCTAAGAGGGAAGCGCCGGCATAAAGCAGGCCGTCGGCCACGTTGTCGAGGACGCTCTGGTGCTCAGCCAGGAAGAACTGCTGGAAGACGAAGCCGATCCGGGTGGCACGCAGCGCCGAGAGCTCCCGGTCGGCCAGCCTCGCCACGTCGAGGCCCGTGACCAGTACCCTGCCGCTGGTCGGGCGGTCCAAGGCGCCCATCAAGTGCAGGAGAGTCGTCTTACCCGACCCCGACGGCCCCACAATGGCTAGCAGCTCCCCTTGGTGGATGCTGAAGCTAACCCCCCGCAGCGCCTCGACGGGGGGCTCAACGGGGTACGTCTTGACGACCTCCTCGAGCTGGAGGATGATCGGCGCCGCGCCATCGGCCATAGGGGTACCGGGAGCGAGCCCCGGGAGAGGTCCCACGATGGGCGCGGTCATACCTGGGGCACCACGACTCGCTGGCCGGCGTGGACACTGGACCCGCTCACTTGCACAAGCCCATCAGCGTCATCGAACAGCCCGACGGACACCGCCTCCAGGTAGTGGGCGCCGTGCGCCGGGGCAACCTCGAGGGCGTAGCCACCGCCCGCCAGGGCCACCAGCGCGTCCACCTGGACCACGAGGGCACTGGGGACGCTCGCTTCGGTGATCCATACGTTGACCGGGAGGTCGTCCAGGTCCCCGGTGGCGGCCGGGTCGAGGGGGGTGACGTCGACGTTTATGGTGGGCGTGCCCGAGCCCCCGTTCTGCGAGGAGGAGGTGGTGGCGATGGTGCCGACGTACGAGACGACGCCCGGAGTGGTCGAGTTGTCCGGCATGACGATGCTTACCTGGTCGCCGACAGCCACGTCGGACTGCTGGGAGGCGTCGAGGGCGATCTGGACCTGACGGGCGGTGAGGGTCACCTGAAGGACGGCTTGGCCAGCAGAAGGGCTGGAGCCGATCGTAGGAGTGACCGAGTTGACCTCGACGGTGCCCGGCTCGAACAGCACCGACCCCAGGGCGAGCTGGCCGGTCACCGGCATGTGGTTAGCGGCCTGGAAGCTCTTTACCGCCGCCTCGGTGGCG
>JBKQUU010000130.1:0-2820 GCA_052325485.1 Acidimicrobiales bacterium
GAACTATCCGTCGGGCGCGTGAGGGGGTGTGGAGCAAGCCGCCAAGCCCCTCACCTAGCCTCTCCCCGCTTCACAAGTTCCGCCAGTTGGAGAATCCGCTGGCGGGTGGCGTCAGAAACGCCGGGACGACCGTTGAGAGCGCAGGACACCGCGCCCTTGGACACGCCCGCCTTGACAGCAATATCGGCCATGGATATCCGCCCCCCCCTGAGGGGGAAGGCTCCGGGTTTGCCCGCGGACGGCCGGGGCACAACGGGGACCATGCCCCACGGTAGCAACTGGCGACCAGCCATCCGCTGTTAGCGCCGACGGGCCACCGGGCCACCAGCACCGAGCGGCCACTTCACTCTCACTTCGACCTGGCACCGGTACCCTGAACCGGTCAACCCCTGGAGCTCAGGGAAAGAGATTTCCACTGGTCAACAGGTAGGCCTCTTGACACTTGATCGTTCAAGTAGTTTACTGTCCGCTAGACGTCTGGCCGCTAGGCGTCTGGGACGTGCCATGACGTGATGAGATGAAGGGGATCCGGGCTCGTCCGAGGCTCGGTGAGGGCCGAAAAAGGGGGGGTTTGGGTGGTTGAGGCTTGGTACCGTTCGCCTTGGATCGGGGCCAACTTCTGGTCCCGTGCCGGCGGCCCGCGGATGTGGGCACGCTACGACGCTCGAGTTGTGCGCGAGGAGCTGGCCGTGCTCGCCGCCCATGGCTGCAACGTCACCCGCTCCTTCTGTTACTGGCCGGACTTCATGCCGGCGCCGGAGCAACTCGACGAACAGGTACTGGACCGATTTAGCGACTTTCTCCAAGCTCATCAAGAGGCCGGCCTCGGGACGATCCCCACCTTCATCGTCGGCCACATGTCCGGCGAGAACTGGGACCCGGCGTGGCGGGACGGCAGGGATCTGTACCGGGACGTATGGATGGTGTCCCAGCAGGCTTGGTTCGCCGCCGAAATAGCCAGGAGGTTCGGGAGCCATCAAGCCATCGTCGGTTGGCTCGTATCCAACGAAATGCCGATATACGGCGGTCCGGCCACAATTGAGGAGATCACCGCCTGGGCCCGGTTGATCGTCCAGGGGATCCGCTCCGCCGGGGTGACCCAACCGGTCTCGCTCGGGGACGGCGCCTGGGGTATCGAAGTTTCCGGCAATGACAACGGGTTCTCACTGCGGGCGCTTGCGCCCGTGGTCGATTTTGCCGGCCCTCACGTCTACCTCATGTCTGACGATGCTGTCCGGCAGTCAATGGCGGCGGCCGTCGCCTGCGAGCTCTCCGGAGGGTTCGGCATCCCTGTTGTACTAGAGGAGTTCGGTCTCAGTTCTGAATATGCGTCCGAGGAAAACGCCGCCCATTACTACCGCCAGGTCCTGCACACGACCCTGCTCGCCGGGGCTAGGGGCTGGATCGCGTGGAACAACTGCGACTACGACGACCTGAAGGACCAAGATCCCTACCGGCACCATCCCTTCGAGATGCACTTTGGCATCACCGACCGCACCGGCAAGCCCAAAGCACAACTGGGCGAGATCGCCCGCTTCTCTGCTCTCGTCGGTGAGCTGGGCGACAGCGGTTGGGAGCCCGTGGCCCGTGATGTGGCCATCGTGGTCCCCGAGCACTTCGAACGTACGGCCCCGCTTTCAACCCCCGATTACCGCCAGGACATCCGGGACACTCTGGCCCAGTCCTATATCGCCGCCCGAGAAGCTGACCTGCCCGTGGGTTTCGTCCGCGAGCGCGATGGGATAGAAAGCAGCGCCAAGCTCTATCTCTTGCCGTCCACCAAGCTCATCACGGCTCCCACAATGGGCCATCTCTTGTCGCTGGCCGAACACGGGGCCACCGTCTACCTCTCGTATTTCGCGGGCAGCACATTGAGACAACGGGGGCCTTGGGTGCCGTGGATCAACGAGACGTTCGGCGTACGCCACAAGCTGCGCTACGGGCTGGCCGACACCGTCGAACAAGACAACGTGGTCTTTACTTTCGTGGAGGACCTAGGCGAGCTGTCAGCGGGCACCCGGCTCAGCTTCCGCGTCGCCGGCAGCGAGGGCTCACGCGCATTTCTGCCCCTCGAGCCTGACGGGGCCAAGGTCCTGGCCATCGACGACCAGGGGCGTCCGGCACTGCTGGAACGCCGGGTGGGCGAAGGCGCCATGGTCCTGGGCACCTACCCCCTCGAGCACATGGCCTCGCGGGCCCCGCACGCCAACCCTGAGGACACCTGGCGGCTTTACTCCGAACTGGCCCGCGCCGCCGGTGTTGTCCTCCCCCTAACAGTGCATGACCCGAGGGTGATAGTCGGTCGCCTGAAGTGCCCCAAAGGGGAGGTCGCACTGGTCATCAACATGTCAGCTGACGAGCTCGAAGCGAAGCTCGAGACGCGCGACGGGGCGACGTACGCCAAAAAAGGACCAGGCACCAGCCTGCCGCTCGAGCTGGTCGTGCTCCCGCCCTTCGAGGTCGCCGTGCTGAGCCGCTTGAGCTGACTCGGCCCGCCAGGCACGCAAAGAGGCGGCGCCGACGATACGCATCCCGTCCAAAACATAAGGCAACGACCCAAGCAGCTCTCGAGGAAGGAAAGAAATCATGGACCCAATAACAAGACGACGGTTCCTCGCCCAGGCCGGGTTCTCGGTCGCAGGCCTAGCGGCCGGAAGTCGACTGAGCCCGCTTCTTGGTGGGAACGCTAAGGTGCCGATGAGCAGCGGCACCCCGAGCGGTGTGGTGGCCCCCCTGGCCTACTCCGGGGGCCTGCCGAAGTGCACGTTGCGCTTGGCCATACCGAGCGGGCCGGAGGCCGATGCCCACGTGGCCCTGGCC
>JBKQUU010000131.1:0-11330 GCA_052325485.1 Acidimicrobiales bacterium
CCGGACCAGGACGATCGAGCCCCTCCCCGATGTGGCCGCCCGCGTCGCCTCGTCGAGCACCGACAGCTCCGCCTGACGGCCCACCAGGGGGCCCTGGCCCCTCAGCCGGCGCTGACCGTGGTAGGCACTGCTCCGCGCTCTTGGCCGCTCCAGGTACCAGCCCGTCAACGGTTTGGCCACCGGGCCGGCCCGGAGCTCCTCGTTCGGGCCCCACTCGAAGATCCCCTCTGTCGCCGCCCGGGTGACCGGGCCCACGAGCACCGACCCCGTCCGGGCGGCCGACTGAAGAGCCGCCGCCACCGCCACCACCTCGCCTACTGCCCCGTAGTTGGAGGCGCCGTAGTTGGAGGCGCTGCCCCCGGCCAGCGGGCCCACCACGGCCCGCCCGGTCTCGATACCGACGCGGACCGAAAGCGGCTCCTCTCGGGGTGCGCGGTCGCCCCCGCCGAGGGCCGACAGCGCCCGAAAACCCGCCCTCACCGCCCGCTCGGGGTCGTCCTCGTGCGCCTCGGGAGCGCCGAAAAGCGCCACCAGGCCGACCCCGGACACTGCCGTCACCGTCCCGCCTAGGCCTTCGACCTCGGCGATCACCCCCGCCAGAGCTCCGCCGACCACCTGGCGCAGGTCTTCCGGGTCCAGTCTGTGGCCGGCTCCCAGCGGCGGGGCGAGCTCGGCGAAAAGGACCGTGATGAGGCGCCTTTCGTCCTTGAGAGGTGGCGCCGGCGCTCTGGCCGGGAGGACGTCGCTTGTGGTCTGGGCCGCGGGCAGGGAGCTCCCGGCGGTGGCCCGGTACGCTTCCTCCAGTGCCGGCGAAGCGCGCAGGCCCAGGTCTTCCAGCGCGCCACGGCAGCGGTCATAAGTCGTGGTTACCAAGCCGCGCCGTCCCTGTGCGGCATAAACGCGCATCAGGGCACAGGCCGCCTCCTCTGAAGTGGGGTCGTGCCCCAGGCACTTCTCCCAGGCGTCTATTACGGCTTCGGGTTGGCGCTGCCCGCGACCTCGGGCGCGGTCCCGGGCCAATTGCAGACGCGCCGTTTGCCGCAACAGCTCCAGCGCCTCCCGGGGCCGGATGGCCCAGTCCGTATAGGGTTCGTCCTCCAGCAGGGCCCGCTCTTCGACCAGCGCCGCAGAAAGCGCCGCGTCCCTGGGGCCGGGGCTCATGCCCAAAGCCGAACGCAGGGCGTCTTCGTGCCTTACCAGGTCGATATCGACTGGCACCTCGGAGAAAAGCGAAATATAGGCCCGGTTGGCCTGCAGCATGGCGGGCACGTCTTCGCCCAAGGCCGCAAGCGCCTCCCGGGCCATCCACAACGCCCTGGACAGAGCATTGCCAGCCGCCACCGGGCCCAGGTTGGCGAACAGCACATCGCAGGCGACCCCCCGGCCGACCCGGTGACCGGGACTGATAATGACAAACTCGCACAGCCGCTTGGCACTTGGCCGCAGCCACCGGTCGACGGCCCGCTCGCCCCGCACAATCTTGAACGGGCCCAAAAGGCTGACCCGCAACCGAGCCGCGCCCGAGCTTTCGGCACCCCGCGCCCGGCCCATGGCCACGGCCGCATTATCCCACGCCTAGGCGGTGGCGCGGCGATAGGCGGGCCCGGCCGGCTGGACCGGGCCCGCTCGCTTTGTCGGTCAGCGCGTGGCCTTTGTGGGGCTAGTGGACGGCGGGCTAGTGGTTGGCTGCTGCGGTCGGGCTCCCGGTCCACCACACGGTGCCATGCTCGGTGTGGTTGATCCACGGGAACGTGTTCTGGGCGGTGGCAAAGGCCGTCCCGGTCCCTTGCAAGCCCGCATAAGCGCCGGTGCCACCGGTTATGACCCAGCTGCCCTCAGGCCCGGTCGTGAGCGGCTGGACATTTACGATCGTCCCGTCGGGGAGCTTGACGGGCACGGCGCTATTGGTCATGTTGTAGGTACCGGCAAAGGTTATGTAGATATCGCCCTTCTGAGCGGCGATGGTGTGGACGGCATAGAGGGTGCTGAGGCCTCCGGGCGAGCCGGGCGCCGATGTGTACTGGGCGTACTGGTACTGGCCCGCCTCGGGCGGCGGCACCAGGATGAACCCGCCTGCCGGCACCTTGTCCGCGCACTCCTTGCTGGCCGCCGCCACGCCGCCGCTGGTCATCGTGTTCGGGGCGTGGTAAGAGGTATCGTCGGTCCACGTCGGGCCGCCCCCCTCGTCGTTTATGGCACCGGTGATCTTGAAACAGTCCCATACCGTGGCCGACATCAAGTTCTCGCTCGGCACGGCATAGAGCCATGACTGGATGGTGATGGCTCCGGACTGGTCCTGCTGATGGGCTACGCCGGCAGCTCCGGCGGCCGTGGTCATCGCCAGCGCCAATGGGGTGAGGGCGGCGGCGGCAACCATGGCGGTTACTTTCGCTCTGTTCATGGTGGCTCTCCTTTGGTCCGGCCGGCACGTTGCCGACTGAGCCAGCCTGAAGGGGGGACCTTCTCGAAATCTCCTCGCGCGTACAGTGGGGGGATGCCGGACTTGCTGCGCGTCGGGCTGGCTGGCTGCGGCTACCAGGGGCACTGCCTGGCCACGGCCCTGGGCCGGACGACCCCGTTCAGCCTGGTCGCCTGCGCCGACCCGGACCAGGAGGCGGCGGCCACAGTGGCGGCGCTGTCGCCCCGCACCCGGCCCTTTTCGTCCGTCGAAGCCCTCCTGGAAGCTACTTCGCTCGACGCCCTCCTGGTCGCCACCCCGCACCATCTCCTGCGCCCGGTCTCGCTGGCGGCGCTTCGCGCCGGGAAGCACGTCCTGGCGGAAAAGCCCTGCGGGCTGGACGAGCAAGAAGCCGCCGCGGTACAGCAAGAGGCGAGGCGCGCCGACGTACGGTACATGGCCGGGTACTCGTGCCGGTTCTCGCTGGGGCGCCATGTGCACGATTTGCTGGCGGCGGGCGCCGTGGGCGATATCCAGGCCATTACCGGCACCATGGGCTGCGGGCCGCTCAACGAGGGGTGGGCGGCGACGGCCGAGACCGGTGGGGGCCCCCTGCTCTTTTTGGGGTCGCACCTGGTCGACCTGGTCCTGTGGTTCATGGACGATGAACCGGTCGGCGCTTCCGGCCGCGTCCGGCGGCGGGCGGGCTCAGACGTCGACGAAACCTCGGCTTTCCAAATCTATTTCTCCCGCGGACCGGTGGCCCAGTGCCTGGTCACCCAGGCGGCATCGACGTTCTTCTTCACCGTTGACATCCACGGCCGGGCTGGGCGCATTGTCCTGCGCGGGTCGGGCTGGTCGCAGTTCGAGATCGAGGTATCGAGCACGGTGGACGCCGCCTTTTCCGAGCCGGTGGTGACCCGCCCGGGGCCCCGGGACGACCACATCTCGACGATGCTGGTGCCGGAGCTGGAGGAGTTCGCCAGCGCCATCAGCGACCGGCGCGAGCCCTCGGTCGGGGCCACCGATGCACGGCGGGTGTTGCGGGTGCTCGACGCCGTGGTGGCCGCAGACCGCTCCGGCGCGTCGGTCAGGATCGGTTGAGCCGCCGTCCCCACCGGTCCGGCCGCCCTTTTCTCGACGCTTACTGCGTCCAGCGGTACACGTCGGCCCGGAGGGGGCAACCCTGGGCCCGGGCGGACGCCAGCTTGAGCGAGCAGGCCAGTGCCGCCACCTGCGCCCCGTTGGCGCTCATGCTGACCTGTTGGCCCCCGATGCCAGAAACCGCCGGCTCGAGTTGGAGGCCGGACGCCACCGGCGGCGGGCGCAACAGCTGCATCAACCCTCTCGGCAGCTCCACCCGCCATAGGGGCCAATGGCCCCAACCGGCCTGGCCCTGTGCCCCGAAGAACGCCAGTACGCTCCCGTCACTTGACAGCGCCACGCTCGGGAACTCCGCCGGCCCGGTCTTGTCGTAGTAAGCCCATTGGAGACGGTACGTACCGGCGGCGGCCCCGAGCTGCACGACACCGATGCCGCCCGGCCCGTTGTTGGCGATAACGCCCCCGTTGGCCGAAACGGCGAGCGAATTGCCGTCTGTCAGGCCCACGTTCTTTTGAAAGGCCACGGGCCACACTTTGTTGGTGACCGTCGACCACACGTCTACGTCGTTACCTACGTGGAAGGCGACGATGTCGCCATTGCCGGAGATGACCGGGTAACCCAAAGACGGCGCCGTCCCGAAGGCGCCCTTTTTGGGCACGGCGCGCAGCGTCTTGGTGAGCCGGTCGTACAGGTACACATAACTCGGGGCGTCATTGCACGACGCGCACATTTTATAACCGGCGGGGGCCAGCAATTGCGACGTGGAGGCGAACACGACGTAATCGCCGTCGGAGCTTATGTGCAGTCCCCTCACCACGCCGTCCTCGCCCACCTTCCCGGCCGCGGTGCGGTTCACCAGCATGCGCTGCCCGGTCTGGGTGTCCCACAACCACACGTCCATCCCGGTTATCAAGCCGCTCCGCGCCGTCTCGGCCTCAGAGGCGTAAACCACGTAAGTGCCGTCCCCGGAAATGTCCGTACCGTACGGCCACAGGCCCTGCTGCACGATGGTCTGGCCCGTGCCCAGGTCTCGCCACACCAGCCCGAAGGCGCCGTGGTAGTTGTTGTACTGCCAAATGGCATGGTCGCCGTCCGCGCTCATCACTGGGGCCGAAGCCTCCCCGTTGCGGGCACCTAGAAAGCTGCGCCGGCTGTCCAGGTCGAGGATGGCGATGCCGGGCGCCACGCCCACGGCGCCGGCCTTGGTCACGTCTGCTTGCGGGGCCAAGTCGGCCCGCGAGGCCAAAATGGCGGGCTGGCCGACGGCCGCCGAGGGTGCCGCCGTGGCCAAGGCCAGGACCGGCATGGCCACGGCCGTCAACCCCAACGAGACCGTGGCCCGCCACCTGGTGCTGACCGTCCGACCTGACCACCTCGGGCAACCTGACCACCTCGGCCAACCTGACCACCTCGGCCCTCCTGACCACCTCGGATCGCTCATGTTCGCCTTCCCTCGGTTCGATGATGGGCACCCGGGGCCTCACCCCGGGCCTCCGAGACCCTACGCCGCAGGAGGGCCCTAGTGGCGCAACATGGCCGGCCCGAGGCCGAACGAGATTAGGTTCTCTGAGGATGGCATTAACCGAAAAGGGCGGGTTCCGAGCGGAGACGGAGGCGGCGGTACGCGCCGCCCGGGTCGGACTGGAGCTGGCCCTCAGCCGGGCCGGCGCCGACGACATCCGTTCCAAAGGCGGTAGGGACCTCGTCACCGCCACCGACGTCGCCGTCGAGGAGGCGGTGCGGGACGTCCTCGGCCAGGCCTTCCCGTACCCCGTCGTGGGCGAGGAGCGGGGTGGCGCACCGGAGCCCGGCGCCCCTTACTGGCTGGTGGACCCCATCTGCGGGACCAGGAACTTCGCCTCCGCCATCCCCGTGTTCGCCGTGAACGTGGCGCTGGTCGAGGAGGACCAGGTGACGCTGGGGGCGGTGGGCGACGGCTCCAGTGGGGCCGTCTACTGCGCCGAGCAGCCCAGGGGGGCGTTCGCCCTGAAGGACGGGGCCTGGCAGCCCATTGCCATCAGCCCGGCCAGCCAGACCATCGTCGTCGAGGCCTTCCCGGCGGCCGGGAAGAGAAGGGACGGGGCCGCCCGTTTCGTGGCGGAGACAGTGAGGGGCGACAAGTGGGACTTCCGCTGCTTCGGCTCGACCCTGTCGCTGGCCTACCTGGCCACGGGTAAGGTCGCCGCCTGCGTCTTCTTGGCCGCCCCGACCCTCCATGTCGCCGCCGGCGTGGCCCTCGCCCGGGAAGCGGGCGCCACCATCACCGAGCTCAGCGCCAAGCCCTGGTCGATCGCCTCACCGACACTTGTGGCTACCGCCGGGGCTGGGCTGGCCGCCGAGCTGTCCGCCATCGCCGAGGCCACGCACGCCCTGGGCTGAAGCCGGCGCCCAGCTACATCCAGCCTCCGTCGACGACCCAGTTCTGGCCCGTGCACGCCTTGCTGTCGTCGGCGGCGAGCCACAATGCCATCCGGGCGATGTCATCGGGCATGAGGCGGGGCGAGAGGGCCTGCTCACGGGCGATGGTGGCCTCGGCCTCGGCATCGACGGCGTGAGCCAGTTGGCGGGGCGTCATGACCCAGCCCGGGATGATGCAATTGACCCGGATGCCGTCCCGACCTAGCTCCTGGGCCAGGGCGCGGGTCAAGCCCTCCACGCCCGCCTTCGCCGTGCGGTACACGACCAGGTCAGGGAGCTTGATGTGGGTACTGATGGAGCCCAGGTTGACCACCGACCCTCGCCCCGCGGCACGCATCATGGGCACCACGGCCCGGGTGGCGAAGTAGTAGTGGGCGAGGTTGACGCGCATGCGCTCGTCCCAAAAGGCGGCATCGACCTGGTCGGCTGTGTGGCGGGCGTCGTTGGCCGCATTATTGACCAGCACCCCCACCGGGCCCAGTGCCTGGGCCACCTCGGCGATCACCTGCTGGAAAGTCGCCAGCTGGCGGACGTCGGCATGGCGGTACAGCGGCCGGGGGGAGCCGGTGGCGGCGACGTCGTCGGCGAGGGCGTGCCCGGCGTCGTCCTGCACGTCAACGAACGCCACCCGGGCGCCCTGAGCAGCGAACTGCGCCACGAACTCGGCGCCCAGGCCGGTAGCGCCGCCACTGACCAGTACCACCTGGCCTCGCAGGCTCGGATAGGTGGCGTACGGCCCGGCGGGGACGCCGCCCCCCGCGTTCACCCGGCCGCCAGCACCGGCCGCGCCGCACCCCCGGGCATGGGCCCTTGCCCCGGCTCGAGCCCGGGCACGACGATGGCGCGCCCTACGGCGCCGGCGCGCAGCTCCTCGTACGCCTTTGCCACCTCGTCGAGCGGGTAGGTGGCGCCCAGGAGCTGGTCCAGGGGCAGGCGGCCACGGCGGTACAGGCTGAGCAGCCGGGGCAGGTCCAAGCTCGGGTTGGCCGAACCGTACAGGCTGCCGACCAAGTGTTTTTGCTGTTGCACGAGCTCATTGATGGGAACGGCTACGGCGGCGGAAGTGGACGAAAGCCCGACGGCGATCACCGTCCCCCCGGGCCGCAAGGCGGCGAACGCCTGGGCCATGGTGGCCGGGCTGCCGACGGCGTCGATGGCCGTTTCTGCTCCACCACTGGTAAGGGCCTGCACGGCGCCCACCACCTCGTCCGGGCCGACCTGGGAGGCATCGACCACGTCGGTGGCCCCTAGCCGCTGCGCCAGGTCCAACTTGTCCCGGGCGACGTCGACGACCACCACCGGGGCGGCTCCCACCAGGTGCGCGCCCATCACGGCCGACAACCCGACCCCGCCGGCGCCCAGGACCAACATCGGGCGACCGGCGATCGAGCCGTGGGCGGCGGCTACGTTGACCACGGCCCCGACACCGGTGACCACGGCGCACCCGGCCACGGCGGCGATGGCCGCGGGGATGTCCGCCGGCAGGGGCACAACGGCGCGACGGGACACCACGGCGTACTCGGCGAAGCAGGAGACGCCGAGGAAATGGTGGACCTCCTCGTCCCCCCGGTGCAAACGGCTGGTACCGTCCATCAGGCCGCCGCTACGAGCCTGGAGCCGGCCGTACACGCACATCACCGGGCGGCCGCTCACGCAGTAATCGCACTGGCCGCAGCGGGGCCGCCAGGTAAAGGCCACCCGTTGGCCCGGGGCCATGTCCTCCACCCCGGCACCGGTCTCCTCCACCACGCCGGTGCCCTCATGGCCGAGGACGATGGGCAACGGGCAGGGGATGTCGCCCGACATGTAGTGGAGCTCGGTGTGGCACACGCCGGCGGCCTCGACCCGCACGAGCAGCTCGCCCGGGCGGGGTGGCGCCAGGTCCACGTCCTCGACCCGCACCGGGCTACCAGGGGCGCGGAGCACAGCCGCCCTCATCGTCACCCGCCCGTCCCCGGCGGCCCGAACCGGAAGGGCGGTGGCCCGGTGACCGAGGTCTCGTAAGCGAACAGGTCCCCCGCATGCGGCGCTCGCGCCAGCTCTGGCTCTGTGAGCCCCTTGCGGGCGGTGGTGACGTAGAGCGTGGACATGGCGGGCCCGCCGAAGGCCACGCTCGAGACGTGCCCGCCCTCGGGGACGGCCACGACCTCGAGCAACCTGCCGTCGGGGGCGTAGCGCCGCACGCCTCCCCCGTCCCAGAGGGCCACCCAGAGGCATCCCTCGTCGTCTATGGCCATGCCATCAGGCATTGCGTCGCCCACATCGACCGCCCTCCGCCGGCCGGTCAGGGCGCCGCTAGCCGGCTCCACGTCGAAGGCATCGACCCGGTGTGTCGGCGTGTCGATGTAGTAGACGACATGGCCTTCGGCGCTCCAGGCGAGGCCATTGGAAACGGTCACGTTCTCCAACAGCGTCGTGACCGAGTGGTCGGGCCAGAGCATGTACAGCACCCCTATGGGCGCTTGCTCTCCCCAGTCCATGGTGCCGGCCACGAACCGGCCCCAAGGGTCGACCTTGCCATCGTTGAAGCGCACGGTGTGGCCGTCGGCGCGGAAGCCTTCGACGATGGCGGGGCCCTCTCCCGAGGGACCGGTGCGTACGAAGCAGTCGTGGCGGGCCAGTACCAGGCCGCCGTCTTCGCTCAGCACGACGGCGCCCACCGGCCCACCGGCGACGAACGAGTGGTGCGTCCCCCGTTCCGGGTAGAACCAATGGACACGCTCGCCCAGGATGTCTACGAACAGCAGCCGCTGTTCCCGGACGTCCCAGATGGGCCCCTCCCCCAGCATTGCTCCCAGCTCGAGCACGGGCTCGGCACTGGCCCGGGTCATCGGGGACCAGCTCCTGGTGCGGCAGGTACCGGGTGGCGCGTCAGCTGGCCGTCGATGCGCCGCATTATGCCGAGAGGGTTGTCGTCGGCGAGCTCGAGGGGCAGCAACGCCTGGTCGATGTCCTGGTAAACGACGGGGCGTAGGAACCGCCGCACGGCGAAGGCGCCCACGGAGGTGTGCAACGGCGCTGTAGTGGCCGGCCACGGGCCGCCGTGGTGGGTGGCCCAGGTCACGGCCAGGCCCGTCGGTACCCCGGCACCTAGGACGCGTCCGGCCCGTCGGCGGGCGACGCGGAGAAGTTCCCGGGCCAGGTCCGCCTCTTCAGGCTGGGCGTGAAGGCTTATGGTGAGGCTGCCTTCCACCGCGCCGAGCACGTCCAGGAGCTCGGTCGTGCCGTCGTACTCGACGACCACCGCCGTCGGCCCGAAGCACTCGTCCAGCACCTCGCCGGGCCGGGCCGTGGCGGTGACGGCGGGGACCTCCCAGAGGCTGGCCACGCCGAAGAAGCCGTCGGTGCCGGGTGGTGCCGCCCCGCGGGCGGTCTGGCGGGCCCCCGGCAGGGAGGAGAGATGGCCGTTGCCGGCCTCGAAACCCTTGGCCAACCGCTCGCCCAACATTACGCCGACGGGCTGGGCGGATATGACCTCGGCCAGCGCGACGCGCAGGGCGGCGCTCCCTTCTCCGGGCGGCACCAGCACCAGCCCGGGCTTGGTGCAGAACTGCCCGACGCCGGTGACGATCGACGCCCCCAGGGCCAGGCCGAGCTCCCGACCTCTAGCCTGGGCCGCGCCCGGGGTCACCACGACGGGGTTGAGGCTGCCGAGCTCAGCGTAGAAGGGGATGGGGCCCGGCCGCCGGCAGGCAATGTCGAAAAGTGCCCGGCCCCCACTGAGCGAACCGGTGAACGCCCCCGCCCGTACCCGGGGGTCCTCCAGGAGCCGCACCCCTGCCTCCGTCCCGTGCACCAGCTGCAGTGAAGCCGCCGGCCACCCGCTTTCCACCAGTGCGGCCCGTACCGTGACCACCGCCGCTTCCGAGGTGCGGGGGTGCAACGGGTGGGCTTTGACGATCACCGCGCACCCGGCGGCCAGAGCCGAAGCCGTATCTGTCCCCGCAGCACCGAAGGCCAGCGGGAAGTTCGACGCTCCGAACACGGCGACGGGGCCGATCGGCAGGCTCATGCGCCGCAAATCGGGCCGTGGGCCTCCGGGCTCTTCTGCCGAGCGGCGGGTGTCGATGGTCACGTCGAGGAGCGAGCCCTCCTCGAGGACGTCGGCGAAGAGACGGAACTGCCCGGCGGTACGGGCCAGCTCGCCGGTGAGCCGCGCCGGCCCGAGGGCCGTCTCCTGATCGGCGAGCTCGGCCAACGACGTGGCGGCACCGACGGCGGCGGCCACGTGCCGCAGGGCCCTCACCCTTTCGGGCAGGGGCACGTCCTCGAGGGCCTCCGAGGCGGCGGCGGCGGCGGCCAGGACAGTGGCGAGCTGGTCCGCTGAGGTGTCGGCTCCGAGCCGGTGGGTCACGGCACCGGTGCGAGGGTCTACGGCGACAACATCGGGTGACATGGCGCGCTCACGCTCCTCGTGGCTCTTGGTTGGCTACGCCCCGAGCCGGCTGTTCGGGCCAACCTTATCTTCCTCCAGAAGGGCGCTCCTACTGGCGTAGTCCTACTGGCGGGGGCCGGGCGCTGGCCCTGTGCTCCCTCGTGGCGTCAACCGGCCTCGGGCCCCCGGGGCGCGGGTGATCGTGCCCTCTTCGAGCAGTGCGAACAGCGCGTCCACCGCCCGCGTGCCGTGGTCCGAGACGTCACGAGCCATGGCGGTAAGCGACGGGTGCACAATCTGGCAATAGTAGGAGTCGTCCCACGCGACGAGAGACAGGTCATTGGGTACCCGTAGCCCCATCTCCTGCGCCACACCAAGACCGGCGACGGCTAGGACGTCATTGTCGAAGATCACCGCCGTGGGCGGCGAGGGCTCAGTCAAGAGCTGGCGGGTCGCCCTGGCTCCGCTTTCCCTGGTGTAATCGGTCGACAAAACCCGCGCTGACAGGCCGAGTTCCCCGGCGGCCCGAGCGAAGGCTTCCCCACGGACGTGGGTGTAAGAAAGACCGGTGATACCAGCGACGCGGGCGATGCGGCGGTGACCGAGGCGGGCAAGGTAACGGACAACCTCGACGACCTCGGTGTCGTCTTCGATCCAAACGGCCGACAGCCCGCCGACACCTTCAGGGCCACCGACCACGACGGCGGGAAGGCCGATACGTTCGAGCTCGGCGATCCGGGGGTCGTCCAAACGCAAGTCGACCACGAGGACGCCGTCGACTCGCCGTTCGGCCCACCAACGCTTATAGACGGCGATCTCGGCGTCAATGTCGGCGACCACGTGCAACATGAGGCTGGCTGAACGCGAGGAGAGCGCGGCTTCGATGCCGGCGATGAACTCGATAAAGTACGACTCGGCAGCGAGGCTGCGTGCCGGGCGGGCGATGATAAGGCCACAGGCGTCGGCACGGGCGGCGGAAAGCGATCGGGCGGCACTGTGGGGGTACCACCCGAGCTGTTCCGCCAGTTGGAGAAT
>JBKQUU010000132.1:0-5078 GCA_052325485.1 Acidimicrobiales bacterium
GCACCAGATCGTGGACGCCGAGAGGGACGCCACCATGGCCTACCTGGACGATGTGGTGATGGACCGCGGCGGCCGCCGGGGCCGAGCGCAGGAGCGCACTCCCACGGGCGGGCTCACCTGGGCGGTGTCCCGCCATGCCACCACCAGAGCGGGTGACCCCCAGGTCCACGACCATCTATTGACTTAACTATCTCTTGTATAGCTCCTGGTAATCCACCACTTTTGTTCGTCAGGCTGCTAGACAACACAGGCCATGAGGAACGACTTTGGGCCCTGGGATTTCGCCAAGACGGCGGTGCCCCAAGTGGGCCGACTGCTAGCAACAGGAGACGTGTTCGAGCCGTATC
Organism: Acidimicrobiales bacterium; assembly: GCA_052325485.1. Classification (GTDB taxonomy): domain Bacteria; phylum Actinomycetota; class Acidimicrobiia; order Acidimicrobiales; family Palsa-688; genus Fen-671. The sequence goes on from JBKQUU010000132.1 coordinate 348, forward strand.
GGTTGTTGAGCCCCGACGGTGAGGCGGTGGCGGGCGTGTCGGCCTTCTTTGCCGACCTCCTGGCATCGGGGCGTTCGGACGCCACTCTTCGCTCCTACGGGATGGACCTGCTGCGCTGGTTCCGCTTCCTCTGGGCGCTCGGCGTCGTTTGGGACAGGGCTACACGAGAAGAGGCACGGGATTTCTGTCTCTCGTTGCAGGTCGGCGGCAAGCCGCTGCGGCGGCACTGGCGCCAACGGGGCCAGGCCGGCGCCGAAGGTCTCCCAACCCTGTTGGGCGAAGACAGTTATGCACCATCCGTGCGCGCCCATAGCGAGACCGTGCTGCGTAGTTTTTACGAGTACCACCGTGAGGCGGGCACCGGGCCCATCATGAACCCCTTCCCCCTGGACCGGTCCCGGCGGTCCGGCCGGGCCAACGCCCACCACAACCCGATGGAGGCCCACATGGGCGCCCGGGCCGGGCTCTACCGGCCGCGGGTACCGGCCAGGGTGCCCCGGGCGGTCCCCGACGGGGTCTTCAACGAGATCTTCGCCCGCTTGGCTTCGAACCGGGACCGAGCGCTCGTCGCTTTTTACGTCTCGACCGGCGCCAGGGCCTCTGAGCTGCTCTCGGTCAGCCAGGGCGGCGTCGACCCGGGCCGCCAGTTGGTAACTGTCGTGCGCAAAGGGACCCGGGCGGCCCAAGAGCTCCCGGCCTCGGTCGACGCTTTCGTGTGGCTACGCCTCTACCAGGTCGAAGTCGAGGACCTAGTGCCAAAAGGACGCCGCCAACCGTTGTGGTGGACGCTGCGGCGTCCTTTCCGCCCCCTCAACTATCAAGCCGCCCACCGCATGTTCGAGCGGGCGAACCGCCTCGCGGGCAGCACTGCGACTCTGCACGCGCTCCGCCACACCGCCGCCTACAGGATGGCCGAGGACCCTGAGCTTCCTCTGACCGATGTCGCCTGGGTGCTCGGCCACGCCCAGCTCTCCACGACCCAGGTGTACTTGACCCCCCGCAAGGAGGACGTCGTCCGTCGCGTGCTGGCTCATCACGCCGACCAGGTCCGGCGCACCGCCGAGCGCCCGGTCCCCGCTCCGGCCCCGAGCTATGACCAACAAGCCCTCGACGTGCTGTTCGCCCGGCCCACCCGGTGACGCGGCTTAGCACGAGCCCGGTCCAAAGCGCCGGGGCGCCCGAACGGGCAGCACGGGCCCTGCCGGCGCAGCTAAAGGCTGGGATGCTGGCGCAGTTCCCACCCCGTCCGCTCGACGAAGTTTGGCCCGAGACCCTACTTAGCCGAGCAGAGGTGTGCGAGCTGGTCGCCTCCCACGGCTTTGACGCCACGCGCTACGACAGCAACCGCAGGGGCCTCCAGTTCCTGCTCGACTGGCTAGAAGACCAGCCGGGCCATACCTGGCAGGGGCGTTGGCTGGCCAGTGGGGCCGACGCCGCCGGCCGGGACTGGGCCGCCGGCCCCGCCGAGTGGCTCGAGCGCCACGGGCTGGCTAGGGCCCGGGCCAGGTACCTGGCCATTGCCCTAGAAGCCCTGCTCGGCGCCGGGGTCGTCCGTCCCTCGCTTTCTTGGCTGCTGACGGGGGGGAAGGGCCACAGGCTTGGTTTTGACACCGTCCGCGACCGCGACCGGGACGGTTTCGCGCGCCTGCACCTGGCCTGTGAGGCTGACCCGGCGGTGACCTCGGTGGACGAAGGCCACATATCTTTGCGTTGTGCCGTCATCATTGCCACCAAAGGCGGCCGGCTCGCAGACATCACCGTCGGTGACGTCGTGGAGCTGTTCGACGCCGAAGACCACTTGAAAGCCGACCCCCGTTCTCGTCCGGCAACTTTCAAGGTGTTCCGGGAGATGGGCATCTTCGGGGCCGAAGTCCCGGCCTGGAGGTCGCTGCGGCGCACGGGCAAGCTCAGCGTCGAAGAGCTCGTCGACCGTTACCCAATTGCTTGCCGGCCGATGCGCGACCTGTTGGTTGCTTACCTGAAAGAACGTCAACCATCGGTCGACTACGGCACTGTGGTCTCGCTTTGCTATTCGCTGGTGAGGTGTTTTTGGTCCGACCTCGAAGCTCACCACCCGGGCATCGACAGCTTGAGGCTTACACCCGAGGTCGCCAGCGCCTGGAAAGGGCGCCTGCGGACCAAGAAGGTCGTCGCTCGCACCGCCTCGGGTGCGAGCGCAGAGAGGCTCAACTACCTAGATGTCCTTTACACTGTGCGGGCTTTCTATCTCGACCTGGCCGAATGGGCCTTGGAGGACCCGGCCCGGTGGGGACCGTGGGTGGAACCGTGCCCTATCCGCCAGCACGAGCTCAGCCGGCGCAAGTTCGTCCGCCAGCGCAAGGCACGCATGGACGCCCGGACCCGCGAGCGCCTGCCGCTACTACCCCAGCTCGTGCGGAGCACACAACGCTGGCGCAACGATGCCGCCAACATATTGGCTGCCGGCCGGGCGGCTCCGCCGGGGGGGACCTTCAGTGCCGCCGGTCAGAGCTTTGTCCGCTCGAGCCTGCTCCGGCCCCGCATCGAAGGCCACGTCTGGGCGCAGGACCAGGTCAGCGGCAAACCGAAATTGCTGGACCGCGAAGAAGAGCATGCATTTTGGGCCTGGGCGGTTATTGAGGTTTTCCGCTTCACAGAGCTGCGGGTCGAAGAGCTGCTCGAACTGAGCCATTACAGCTTGGTCAAGTACCGTCTCCCTACCACCGGCGAGGTCGTCCCCCTCCTCCAGGTCGCCCCGTCCAAGACCGACTCCGAGAGGCTCTTGGTCGTGAGCCCCGAGCTCGCCCAAGTCTTGAGCGAGGTCATCCGCCGGGTACGCGGCCCCGACGGGGCGGTGCGCATGGTCCGGGCTTGGGACTACCACGAGCGGGCCTGGTTGCCGCCATCGCCGCTGCTGTTCCAGCACCGGGTCGGACCAGAGCACAAAGAGTTCAACATCCCTTTCGTGAACACGCTGATCAACGATGCCATCGCGCGGACGGGGTTGGTCGGCGTCGACGGCCACCCGGTGCACTTCACGCCGCACGACTTCAGGCGGATGTTCATAACCGACGCCGTGATGAACGGCCTGCCCCCTCACATCGCCCAGGTGATAGCCGGCCACCACGACCTGAACGTGACCATGGGCTACAAGGCCGTCTATCCCGACGAGGCCTTACAGGCGCACCTCGCTTTCTTGGCCCGCCGGCGCGCGCTTCGCCCCAGCGACGAGTACCGCAGCCCGACCGACGAGGAATGGCAAGCCTTTTTCGGCCATTTCGAGAGGCGCAAGGTCTCGGTCGGCACATGCGGCAGAGCGTTCGCCACGCCCTGCATCCACGAACATGCCTGCATCCGCTGCGCACTGCTCTGGCCCGACCCGTCGCAGCGAGGACGACTGGTCGAGATCCGCGACAACATCGTCGCCCGGATCTCAGAAGCCAGGCACGAGGGATGGTTCGGCGAAGTCGAGGGGCTGGAGGTCAGCCTGGCCGGCGCCGAGAACAAGCTCACCCAACTCGAACAACGGGCCGCTCGACCCCTTGAGGAAAGCTTGGCCGCAAGCGGTTAGAGGCAACCGACAAGGGCACAACTGATCATTCACGGTCCCTTCGAGTGCCATTTTTAGTTAAGAGAACATGTCCTCGTGGCCAACGTCGTGGCCATGGGCGACGAGCGGGGTGGTTGGAAAGGTTTGGACACCGGGCAGTTGCGTGACCACCTCCATGCCGCCACCGCCGTCGGGCGCATGGCGGGGGCCGCCAAGGCGGTGGAGCTCGGCTACGGCATCGAGGCCGATCCCGGCCCGTCGGGGCGCCTGGGCGGTTGGGCCATCGCCGGCATCCCCAAAGAAGCGTGGGAAGTACACGCCACCCGCTCGGCCCAGATCGAGGAGGCCGTGGGCCCCGACGCTTCCTACCGCTCCCGTTCGGTTGCTGCTCGCGCCACCCGCGACCGCAAGGGCCACGACAAAGTAGAGGACCTGGTGGGCCGGTGGCGGGACGAGCTGGCCCGAGCCGGCTACCCGCCGCTCGAGCTGGCCCACGCCGTGGAGCGGGCCGGCCTCGCCTACCAGCCGCCGGGCCTGGCCGTGCTCGACGACCTGGCCGGGCAATTGCTGGCCCCGGGGGGCCGCCTGGCCCAGGACAAGACCATCACCCGGGACGACGTGGTCGTGGCCGTCGCCCCCCACCTGCACGGCCTACCCGTCTCAGTCTTGGACAGGGCGGTCGAGGCCGTCCTTTCCCATGACAACGCCCTGGCACTTCCGATGGTGGCCGGCGCTAGGGAGCCGGTATGGGCGGCGGCGTGCGTGGTCGAAGACGAGCGCCACATCGCCGAGCTGGCCGACGCCCTCAGCGTCAGGACCGGGCCCCGGGCCGAGCGGCAGGTAGCGGTTGACGCCGTCCGCCACTTGGAGCTCGAACGAGGGACGCGTCTCAGCCAGAGACAAGCCGAAGTGGCCAGCGGCCTGCTCACCTCCGGTCACCAGGTCGACCTGGTGCTCGGGGTGGCCGGCTCGGGGAAGACGACCATGTTGGCGGCGGTGCGCCAAGGTTTCGAGACGGCCGGCTACCAGGTCCTGGGCACGGCCACCTCGGGCCAGGCCGCCAAAGCTTTGGGAGAGGGCGCCGGGGTCACTTCCCGTACGGTGGCGTCGCTGCGTTGGCGGCTCGAGCACGGCCGGGAAGCCCTTACGGCGCGCCATGTCCTGATATTGGACGAGGCGGGTATGACCTCGGACGCCGACGT
>JBKQUU010000133.1:0-4830 GCA_052325485.1 Acidimicrobiales bacterium
AGCTGGTGTGGCCCCAATGTGAGCGCCCCGGTAGGACAGTCATCGCCTCCCAACCTGGTGCGCTTTGGGCCTCTGGCGTCCCCTGGGGGGACGCCGGCGGCGGGCCACCTTTCGATGACCATCAACGGCCTTCGTGTGTACGAAGGCGTGCTCCACGGGCAGATCTCCGGGACCGTCTACTCCGTGCCTTCGCTCGGCGTCGAGCTCATGGCGTCGGGGCCGCTGGCCCCCCGGGTCATAGGCTCGCTGGCGCCATCCGTACGCGAGGTCGTCCTGCGCCAGCGGGTTACCAGCGCCGCACCGGGAACGTGGCGCTCGATGAGCTTTGCCGGCTTGCGTTTCTCCGTGCCCCCGAGATGGCCCGTGTACCAGACCGCGTACGCCTTCGAGTGCGATCCTCCGGACAACGCCTTCTCGGCCCCGGCGGTCACGCTCGACACCGGTACCAACATGGCCAGGCTGCCCTGCCCTTACCCCGTCCCGGCCCGCCACGGGGCAAACGGCGTCCAGATAGACGAGGGCAGCGTGGCGGCACCCAACCCGGCCGCTGCGGACGGGCTTTCCTTAGTTGTGAACGGCCTGCAGATGTACCTCGAGGCCGCCTACCCCTTCAGCTCGCTCGTCTTGGACGTCGAACTGCCCGGTCGCTCCACGCCGGTCCGGGTGACAATTGGGCTTGGGACGGCGAGCACGGCTGGGGCCGTGTTGGGTTCTATCACGGCGTTGGGCCCCATCACTGCGCCAACGACCGGATAGGTCATCGGCGCGGGCCGTCCCGGCTCAGCCGTTGAAGAGCGGTAGCCAGTGCCGGCCGCCGTCGCTCGTGCACAGGACTTCGAAGCCGTTCTTGCCCCCCTCGGTCGGGCCGAGCACACAGCCATGGTCCTCGTCGCTGAACACCAGCTGCGGCGTACTGCCCCCGTTGGGGAAAACCCGGCCGACAGTGGTGAAGGTGTGCCCGCCGTCGGTGGTCCGTTGGAGCAGGTGGGCGGGGCCGGGCCCGATGCCGGTGTACCGGTAGGCAACGGTGACGCTCAATGGGTCGAAGGCATTGCCCCCCGTACCACTGGTCTCCCACCAATGGCTGAAGTGGGCACCGCCATCTGTGCTACGCAACCACGAAACCATCATGCCGGTCGGGCATTCGGCCCAGACGACGTCGCTGCTCTCGGGATCCAAGGAGCAAGCGACGACGCCCAGCAACTGGGGCGCCGGCTGTTCGGAGAAAGGTGGCCGGCCATCGTGTGATTTGACCAGCAGGGGCTTGAAATGTGGTCCGAACGTGAGCCAAACCTCTGACCCGCCAGCCGCCAGGGCGATGTTGCCCTGGACCAAGCCGGTGGCGGCGGGGATGGGCACGCTCGACCAACCGGGGGACGTCACGGCCGAGCGGCCCAGGCGGTAACGGCAGTTCTCCAACGTCGTACAGCTGCCGAGCAGGCCGTAGAAGACATCGCCCGAGGCCACGACAGAGACCAGCGTGCCGCTCGGGCCCGGTCGGAAGAGGTGCCAGGAAAGGCCACCATCGGTCGTGTACGACGAGTAGGCACCTTGACCCACCGTAGCCAGGGCATAACCGTCGTCGACATTGGCGAATACCAGGTGCACCCCCTCCACCAAGCCGGCACCGACGCCTCGGGCACCCGGAGGGGAGGCGAGGCGCGTCAAGCCCTCGCCGCCGTCACCGGCCCGCCATAGCTGTACGCAAGACCGGGTGCCGCACGCCTGGGTGCTAAGGACGAGGACGTCGGAGCCGCCCGGGACGCCCACCAGTTCGCCGGGCACGAAGCCGGCCGAGGGCTCGGCCCCGGCACCGCTCGCCGGGAGGAGAGCGGCGAGCACAGCCAGTAGGGTCACCGCTCGGGACCATCGGAGGATGTTGACCGCCGTCCGCCATAACGCCATACCGGCACAACGCCGCTCTGGCCCCGTTGCTTCCCGACCAAGCGCTTACGGCTGGCCGGCGGCGCCGGCGGCGGCGGGGGGCACCACAACTGTCATGCCGTACCGACCGCTCCGCCGAGGAACGTCCCCAACCGGGCCACGAACCCGCGCTCGTCCTGGAACCAGAACGCATGGCCCGCACCCGGGTACAGCGCCAGCTGCGCCCCTTTGATGAGCCCGGCCAACTGCCTGTCGTTGCTCACGGGGTCGAGGGCGTCCTCCATGCCGTCAGCCACCAGCGTCGGCACCTTCACCGAGGCCACCTCGCGCCCGGCGGCGCCCGTTCCTGCGAACCACTGGTCGATGGCGGTGCCCTGCGCGGCCTTGAGCTTCGGCGGCACCGTGTAGAACCCCGGGTACCTGAGGACGCTGAGAGCGTAACGTTGGGCTGCCGCGCTGGCGCTCGCGGGGAACAGCACGCTCAGGACTGCACCGGGGTCGTCACTACTGGCAGCTGCCGCAGCAACTGCGGCGGGTGGCACCGCCTTGCCCGTCCCGGCTTGCGTCGCCGCCAGTACGAGCCTGCTGACCTGCGATGGGTGGAGCGCGGCCAGGGCCTGGGCGATCATCCCTCCCATGGACCACCCGAGGACAGAGGTGGGGCTTAGGTGGAGCGCGGAGATCAGGGCGCTCGTCTGGTCAGCCATGCCGGTGACCGTGAGAGGCGGGGCGATGCCGGCCGTCTCGCCCACGCCGGCGTTGTCGAAGACCACGACCTGGTGCCTCGCCGCCAGGGCATCGACGAACGACGGCGACCAGTCGTCCATCGTCCCGCCGAGGCCCATGATGAGCAACAGTGGCGGCCCGCTACCTATCTCTCGGTACCCCACGTCCCCGTCGTCCGTGACCGCGACACGGACGGGGGCGGCGACAACGCCGGGGCCAGGTGCAACACCTGGGGTGGCGGCGTTGGGTGCCGCGGCCACAGCCGGCCCGGAGAGGGAGGCGACAGCGAGCGTCAACGCCGCCACCAGGAACACACGCGCCACCTTGACCATGCAAACCTCCTGCGCCGCCGCCTCTGAACGGCTCATGAACCTATCGCTCGCTCCGCTGCACAGGCTATGGGCACGAGGAGGGCGAACGGGAGCGGGCCGTCTCAAACTCACCTAAATCACACAGGAATATATAACATCAGCACGGTACCTCCAGGTGTCGGGGAGCCCTAACCCGGGTAGGTAATGCACGCGTTCGGCTGAATGGTCAACGTGCGTTTGCCCCTACGTTGAAGAACATGAACAAAGTCCTAACCACTACAGCAGCGCTGATCGCGGGGTTGGCTCTGCTCGCTGCACCGGCTGGCGCCATCACCCCAACGCACACACCGACCATCGGTTCAACTCTCACTATCCAGACCGTCCCCCACGTTAGTGGCTCCTATAGCATCACCCTTCTGCAGGTCTATACAACCGAGCTGTACGGTGGCGGTCCCTACGGCTCGCACCCGGTTATTGTCCGGGTACGGCTCAGCGACACTGGCGCGACGTCGCTCGACCAGGATCCGCAACAGGACTCCGCCGTCCTACTACTTGGCCACGACTACCCGACCTCGCCAATAGTCCAATATGATCAATCCGGCTGGCCGTGGCCAGTGTGGCAATTGACAACAGATTACCTATCTAACACGGGCACGGGCTTCTTGGATTCTGTCCGCGCCGGTGGAGCCGGACTTGAGGGGTGCCCAGCGGCTACATCTCTCTACCCCAATCTTTACGAGAGCATAAGCAATGTCCGCACCTTTGGCCCCATAAAACTCGTCCGCCGTTCAGAAGCCGAAACCTGTGTCGTGTTCTCTCTACCGCCCAACCTCGACCGGACGACAATGAAGTTCTGCTGGACGCCGGATGCCGGCGAGCCGCTCCGGCTACCTACCTACTGCTGGACGTTCGACAACGACGAGCCAACAGCGTTCTAATGTGGACAGCCGGGGCCACTCAGCGCCACTCACCGGGCTAACGATCAGGGGCCCCCGACGACCAGGGCCCCCTCTTCATAGTCGTCGCCATCGGCGGAAAGGCTCGCACCGCAGCTCTATGGGGTGCGGCAACCGATGGGGCGAAAGGTTATGAAACCCACTGAGTGAGCGAGCTAGCGGAGGGAGTGGGATTTGAACCCACGGAGGGCGTGAGCCCTCAACGGTTTTCGAGACCGTCCGATTCGGCCACTCTCGCATCCCTCCTTGTGCGTCTGACCTGCTAGTTTGTTATCTCCCGGTAGGTTGGTGCCCTGGCTTGGGCAACTTTTTGGGCAACACCGCAACGGAGGACGCCATGAGGGGCAACATCGAGCAACGAGGCGACGACCGCTGGAGGCTCCGGGTTTTCGCCGGACGGGAGAACGGCCGCTCCAGGTTTGTCACCCGAAGCTTCCAAGGAACCAAACGCCAAGCCGAGACCGCCCTCGCCAAGTTGGTCACCGAGGTCGAGCAGGGACAAGTCGCTAAGCACCACCCCGGAACCCTAGCCGACCTCCTGGATCGGTGGCTGGAGACGGTGGCCCCGGAACGCTCGCCCTACACGATGAAGGAGTACCGGCGGATGGCCACGACGAGCGTCAAGCCCGCCATCGGGACCGTGCCACTGGCCAAGCTCACCGGGGCCCGGCTCGACACCTTCTTCCGGTCGCTCACCGATCGAGGCCTGTCCTCGGCGTAGGTCCGGCGCCACCACTTCCTGCTGCACGCCGCCCTCGGCCGAGCCGTCAAGTGGGGCATGGTCCCCTTCGACCCGGCCGACCGGTCGACGCCGCCCGGGTTGAGCCGTTCGACAGTCTCGGCGCCGGAAGTGGCCGACGTCCAGCGGCTCATAAGGGCGACGGAGACCAGCCAGCCCATCCTGGCCGCGGCGATCGCCTTGGCCGCCGTCACGGGCGCACGGCGAGGCGAGC
>JBKQUU010000134.1:0-5043 GCA_052325485.1 Acidimicrobiales bacterium
CCAGTCGAGCAGGCCGACGGGCCCGAACCAGGTGCCTCGCCACTGCTCGCGCACCTTAGCCAGCGCACTGAGGGCCTCAACCGGGGCCTCTCGGGACATGGCCAGGGCGGCCTCGGCGGTAACTGCGCCCGCCCACGGCCCTCCTAGCGAGGCTGCTGACGCGTTGGCCGCGTCAATGTGGCGGGCAGCCAGGGCGAAGTCCCCCCGTCCCAGCGGTACGAGGGTGGCATAGTGGTGGGCCAGGGCTGACCACATGGCGTAGCCGGCGTCGCGCACCACTGACACGGCGAGCTCGGCGTGGGTCAGGGCGTCGTCCCAGGCGCCCAGCAAGTACTCCGCGCATGCGAGGTACGTAAGGCACGAGCCGCCGTACCGAGCCGAGGACCCTCCTCGCAAACGGGCGGCGGCGTGCGACAGGTCGGGCAAGGCCAGTTCTGGGTAACCCGCCCACAGCCGTGCGATCCCGCGCAATATGAGCGTATCGAGATCGCCAGCAGCCACTTCCCCGCTCGGGCCGGGTAGGTGCTCGAGCAGGGCTAGTGCCTCCCGCACCCGGTAGCCCCAGACCAAAGCCAGGGCGAGCAGGCCCCGGGCACGGTTGCGCGCACGGGGGTCGCGTTCCGAAACCTCAACGGCCCGTCTGCCCCAGAGGACCGCTTCATCGGCGCGCCCTTCCATCAGCAAAACGGTGACCTGCTCACATAGCGCCCCGGCCAGGGACTGCGGGGACCGCTCGTCGGCCTGCCATGCCTCGCTTAGGTGCCGCTCCGCGCTGGCCAGGCGCCCGGCGAACAGGTCGAGGTTGCCAAGCAGGGCGCTGCGCCGAGCGCTCGGTAGGGCTGCCTCGACCATCGGCGCCAGAGCTTCGGCGCCGACGACGTCGCCGCCGGCCAGATGGGCCTCGAGGGCGTCGAGCAGGCGGCGCTCCCTTGGGCCGCCTTCGACGCTGGCCGTCGCTGCCTGGGCAAACAACGAGGCCGCGAGCGTGGTCCTCCCTTTCCCCAACGCATTACGGGCCGCCTCCTCGAAGTCTACGGCCAAAGCTTCGTCCGGGCCGGCAGCCGCCGCCACCCGGTGGGCAAGGGAACGCTCCCCGCTGAGGAGGTCTGCAGCCCTCCGGTGCAGCTCCGTGCGGTGCGCGGCGCCGAGGTCGTGGTAGACGGCGCTCCTTACCAGAGGGTGCACGAACGAGATGTCGCCTCCCAGCTCGCCTGGGGCTTCAACGAGGACCGAGGCGGCAACGGCATGATCCAGCGCTACGGCCGGGTCCTTGATCCCCGCCAGCTCGACCGCCAGGTGGAGCGGTGATCGTTGCCCGAGCACGGCGGCCGCCATCACCAGTTCCTGGGCAGCGGGTGCCAGCCGGGCAACCTTGGCCAATAGGAGGCTGGCCAGGTCCCTGGGAACGCGGGGCGGCCCATGGGACCGGTCCAGCTGGTCGGCCCCCAGTTCCTGCAGCAGGGCAACGCAGTACAAGGGGTTGCCGGCAGTGTGCTCCAGAAATGACGCCGCGGCGCGGCGCGAAAGCCGGCCCGTGCCCAGTTCCCGGCTGAGCGCCATCACCTCGGCTGTCCCCAGAGGACCTAGCTGGAGGCGCGTTGCTCGCTCGTCGCCCGCGATGAAGCGGTACCAACTTTCGCCGTAGCGGCCAAGTTCCCCCGGCCGTGCCGTGACCACCACAAGGACGCGGTCTGCCAACAGGCGACGTAAGGAAAACAAGAGGGCGCGTGCCGAGAGCGGGTCTGACCAGTGCAGGTCGTCGACCAACAAGAGGGTGAGCTGGCCCGAGCGGCCCAGCGCGTCGAAGACCGAGAGCAGTTCGGCTCCCACTGCCAAAGGGTCGACGCTCTCGGCCAGCTCGTCGCCCAGCGTGGCTGGGGTTGCTACTCCGAGGCTGCGGGCCGCAGAGGCGACCTGGGAAATGACGCCGTAGCCCAAGTCGAACTCGCCTTCTTCCCCGCTAGCCCGGAGCACGGCGGCACCGCGCACCGTCGGCACGAACTCGCCGATCAAGCTGGACTTACCCATGCCCGCTTCGCCCTCGATCAGCACTATCTGGGGTTGGGCCGCCCTGGCTTTGGCCGCCAGCTCCGTCAACAAGGCAAGCTCTCGTTGACGCCCGACGAAGACCAGACCGGCCATGCCCGAGACTGTACAGGCAAGGCGCAATGTGCTTCGAGGTGGCGGCAAGGCTTTGACGACCGGCAGCTCCCACACCGGAAGTCACGCACGTACATCCTCGGAAGGCCAGCGAACACAGACGTCACGGAACCACCGTTGCGACGGTCAGGTTTCGCATAGCTGGTTCTTATGCGTGCTTGTCTGACGAAAGGATCGTGTGGACTTGACAAACGCATGGTCGGCGTTTGGCACTGTGGAACATTTCAGATGCTCCGACGACCGCGACGTACATAATGTCGACCTCATCGGCAAGCGCGCCAAATTGGAGAACCATTGGCACGCCGTACATTATGCGTCGCTGCATCCGTCACTCGCGATGACGCCCTCGGCCACGCCGATCGAATATGGCGTCGGCTCACGAACCTGGACCATCGTGCGTCCCGGCCCACAGATCACCCATTCTCGGTCGCAGCTTTCAGGCCTCAAAAGTTAGGTATTGAGTGACCGGCAAGTGATGGCGACAAAGCCTTCAGCCACTGAGCGTTCTGTCGAGCTTGTTCCCGAGTTCTCGGCGCGAGCTCACGCCCAGCTTGCTGTAGGCGCGCGAGAGGTGGTGCCCGACTGTCTTGCTCGAGATGAAAAGCCTTCGAGCTATCTCGACGTTAGTGGCGCCCTGGGCGGCGAGCTGGACGACTAGGCCTTCTTTTGCCGTCAGTTTGTCTGAGCCCCCGCTCCGGCGACGCCGTCCCCCCGCCGCCGCCAGCTCTTCGCGGGCGATCGCTTGCAGCCTCCCGGCCCCAGTCGGCTCGAGCACCTCCGAGAAGGGCCATAGGGGCGCAGTTAACCGCTAATGCTGGCCTACCGGGCGGACAGGACACCACTGATTGCGGCTGCACCATCTCCCTACGTGTAAGCAATAGGCAGCTACGCCCTTAGCCGTAGGTAAGAGAGACCTAAAGATGCGTAGGCCGTCCGATGTTAGCGGGCCTTTGGTAGTCCAAAGATCGGATGGCATGGCCAGAGAGCGTACCGGGCCCGCCCGGGCTAAGGGAGGGCCTCTTGAGCTGGACCTGAGGATCGAGGCGCGCCAGGGTCTGGCGGGGACGCTCGCACGCAAGGACCAAGGACGGGAGACCAGTTTCTCGGGCTGGCTCGGCCTCGCCGAGGCGATCGACGAGCTGCGCAGAGAAGCAGGCCATCCGGAGGCCTCCAAGCAGCTCGGTGCCGAGCCTGAGCGCCTGTCATGAGGCGCAAGCATGTCGGGCGAGCCCGCTGGCGCGCCGGGGCACCGGCCCGAACCGGATCCCACCAAGGCCAAGGACCAGCTCGGGTCTTCGGGGTCGCCGGCGCCCGTGCGGACGATCGCTGGCTCAGCTGCTGGTAGGAACTTCCCGTCTTATCTGGTATGAACTTCCCGTCTTATGTCGTAGTAGAGCCCTAGGAGGAGCTTCGAACATGAAGGCTCATCGCGAAAGCCACAACCCGGCCCGTTCCAGGGCCACCACCGTGTGTGCCCTGTTCGGCTTGGCAAGCTCGGTCCTTGTCCCGATGACCGAAGCCTCAGCCGCCCCGATGGGGACCAACCTCTTCGCACCTGGCACTGTTGTGATCGCCCAGGGTGGCACTATCGCCGGGGGGGTGCAGTACACCGGTCCCGCGAGCGGGAAGGGCGCCAATGTAGAGCGCAACGGCGAGGTCGACTTCTACCCGCCCGGCTCCAACGGCGACGTGGCGCCCGAGGCAAGCTTCACCAAAGACATGTACGGCCCGACGGACATGGCCTTCGACCCCTCAGGCGACTTATGGGTGGCAAACATCAATGTCCCCAGCATTGTGGAGCTCACCAGGGCCCAGCTGGCCATGCCCAACCCTGTGCCGGCTGTGGTCATCACCTCAGCGTCGCATTCGCTTGATTTCCTCTCCGATCTCGCCTTCGACAGCTCGGGCAACCTCTGGGTCGTCGCTGACTACACGGGCCGGGTCTACGAGTACGCACAAGCGGAGTTGGCCGCTTCGGGAAAGCCCAAGCCGGTCACCACTCTTTCGGACTTGCCGAGCGCCCCCATTGGAGAGGCCTTCGACGCCGGTGGCAATCTTTGGGTAACAACCGTAACGACGACGGGCAGGCCCTGTCCTTTGGGCTGCGTGGTCGAGTTCCCGAAGGCCGAGTTGGCCATGGCTCACCCCGCACCGAGCGTCGTCATCTCTTCGATTGGTGGCGTCTACATGGCCTTCACCCCATCAGGGGACATGTGGGTCGTCACCGGGGGGCCGGGACAAGACGGTTGTTTCGGCTCTCCGTGCACCAACCAGCTGATTGAGCTCACCAAGGCCCAGCTCGCCGCATCGGGCTCGCCCGTACCGGCCGTCACGATCGGCTCTACAGCGGCGGGGTCCTTGTGGGGCCCCTATGGCGTCGCGCTCGACCCACACGGGGATATATGGGTCTCAAACTTCTACAAACCCACCGCAGTCGAGTACGGCAGTAGGCAGCTATCGGCCCCGGGGGGCTCGCCCACTCCTCTGCGGACCATTCTTGGCCCCAAGACCGGCATGAACTTCCCCTCCTATATAGTCACAGTGCCGTAGTGCTGTCCCAGCTGCAGCGGTACAGCGTTGGCACAGAACTTGTCCGGGCCCAAGACGCTGCCTTGACCTGAAGTGCGCAGAGGAGCGGAGTGGCATGGAGCTGGGGCCCAGGCCCCTAACCCTCGGTGCCACCAGACTGCGCCTAGACGCCGTTCCGCGGGCACGCCGGCGGGGTGCCGGCAGGATTGCCATGAGCCTGCCGATCTACGCTTGCGGCGCGTGCTGCGGGACCGTCGATATGGGCGGGCTCACGTTGAACTCCAGCCCATTTAGACCCACCCATAATCGGGTTGTTCGGGATGCGGAGCAGGGCCAGGTTTCGGCGAGCCGAGC
>JBKQUU010000135.1:0-13645 GCA_052325485.1 Acidimicrobiales bacterium
CTGGGAGGTTGCAGGCCCTTGACTTTCGCCGACCAAGGGCTCGCCCCCTCGTCGGAACGAGATTGGGCATACATTCCCCTCGGCGCCGGGTAGGACGTCTTTAAGGGTAAAAAGGCCCATTTTTCGCGAATTGCGCAAACGGCCCACTTCGCTAGGTGGGCCACACTCCCGGTTTTTCGCCCTCGGGCGCCACGCGCTCTTGACGGACCTCAGTACCTTTCGGCAAAGCTCGACCGGGACTTCAGTACCTTTCGGCTAATTTCGCTCCGGGGGCGGCGCCCCGGGTCAAGCCGGGACGGGGCTCAGGTCCGTCGGCACCGGCGCCGATACCGGCCTCTCCGCCTGGGGGCGGACCGCACGGGCCCGGCTCACCTGGCGGGCGGGCACCCGCAGGCGGCTGGTATAGGGGATGGCCATGACCCCCAGCCACATCCACAGCAGCGTGTTGGGCAGCGCCTGGCTGAACGGCGACAGGTTGGCGATGACCAAGAAGCAGGGGACGATGGCGAAACCGCCCCAGCGCCACCAGGCCAGATCCTTTTCGCTGGGCCCGTAGGCGGCCGCCTGGGGCGCCCCGCGCCGTCCGGGCAGGAGGCCCCGTCGCACCGCGCCCAGGAAACCCATGAGCCACAGCAGGAGCCCAGGGATGCCGAGCTCGGCGGCGTGGGACAGGAAGACGTTGTGGACCTCGATGCCAAAGCCGGACAGCGGGTAGCCCGGTTGCTGGACCATGTAGTTCGGGGCCACGTTGATGAAGTTTTCCCATCCGACCCCGCTCAAGGGCATGTCCGTCAATATGCGCAGGGCGGCCAGGTCCGTGTTCTGCCGGTCCCATACCGGTGATTGGCTCTCGGCTCGCCCGACGACGTCTGTACGTAAGGTGGGGGAGGCGGCCAGGGTGACGCCCACCACCACGGCGCCGACGACCAGACCCGGGATAAGGACCCGCCGGCTCCGCCGGCTCAGCAGCATGGCCACGATGATGCCCGACAAGGCGCCGATCCAGACGCTCCTGGTCAGGGTGAAGAACAGCGTGGCCAGATCCAAGGCCAGGGCCGCCAGGCACACGCCGCGCACCCAGGTCGTCTTCCACAACTTGAGGCCGACGGCGGCCGCCGTCCCGCCTACGAAGGTGCAGAAACCGTCGCCCGTGCTTTCCAGGATCGGCCCCCGGGCGCGTCCCCACTGGATGCCCACGTTGGGTTCGGCTATGTAGTGCGGGAAGATGAACCGGTAAAGGTGCAGGCCCTCCAGAGTGCCGGTGAGGCCCAGGTACAGCCCGAGGCCGACCAGGGCACCGATGAGGAGCCGGCGCTGCCGGGCCGTCCCGAACAGTACCGGGGCCAGGAGGAACCATATGAACGGGACGATGCCGAAACGGTCCACCAAGGCATAAAAGCCGAGGCTGCCTTCGATCGTGCCGGCGATTATGGCCGAGCAGACGGCCCAGGTGGTGGCGCACAGCAGAGCGATGTGGACCGGGCGTACAACGAGCCGGCGGGCGCTCACATTGCGCGCCCCCTTTAGCACCAAGCTGCACAAGGTGATGCCGAAGAAGACGCGGTCGAGGGGTACCGGTATGCTCATCAAGCCCCAGTTGCCCGAGAAAACCTCGAGCAAGATGGCGATTATGGCCAGGACGGTGACCTCGACCCGGCTCAGCAAATAGGCCAGCGCCAGGGCGCCCAGCACGATGATGGCGAGCAGGGCTATATCGGCTGCGTCAGGTTTTTGCAGTAACTGGGTAACGAAGTGGAACCGTTGCACGGCCGTGCCTGCCGGTCGCCGGTGTCAGCCTGAGAATGCAGTAGCGTTGCGCCGGCCCCGGCGGGAGTCGATCAACGATGCTCCGGCCAAGCCGATGACCAGCCCGGCGACGAGGCCACCCAGGCCCGCCGCCTCGGTGTACGACCTGCGGTTGCTCCCGGTGTAGGCCGCCTGGCCTACTTCCTGGACCATCTCCTGCTGGGCCTGCAGGGGCGGCACCGCCTGTTGGTACTGGTTCATGTAGGCGTTCGCCTGCATACGGGCCGTGTCCGCTTGCGTCTGCGCCTGAGCGATCTGGGCGTTGAGCGACTGTTCAAAGGCCTGCTGGGCCGGTGTCGGTGACTGGTTACCGATCTTGGCTACATAGTTATTGAGCTCTGTCTGGAGGAGGCTGGCGGTCGCGGTCGACTGCTCGGCGGCCGCATCGGCATTGTTGTACTCCCGCAATATCGGTTGCAACTGGGCTTCGCTGTCATCAGTCACCTGGGTCACGACCTTGGTCAGGGCGCCAGCACCGGCGTTGGCGAGGGCGAGGGCGGACGCCTCGCTGGAGGTGCTGGCCGTGACATTGATGACCGACGACCCCGGGACAGGGGACGCCGTCAAGGTGCCGGGGAGCTTGGTGGTGCGGAGCTTGGCTTCGGTGGCCGACACGACGTTGGTGGCGGTGATGAGCCGGGCGTAGTCAGCGGCCAGCCCATCTACGGCGACGGCCAGTCCGGGGACCTCGTCCTCGGCTAGCCCCGAGGTGCGGCCGACGAACAACTTGGCCTGCGCGGTGTAGGTCACCGAGTGCTCGTAACCGGCCACGGCCCCGGCCACGAGGCCGATGGCGACGAGAAGACCCACGAGGCCCGGGTGCCAGAGGGCCGAGCGCCCGATCGACTGGAACCCCTCCGGGCGTTTGGCAGGCACTAGTTCGAGGTCAGAGGGGTCACCCAAGTCCGGGGCACCATAAGTTATAACGTCCCGATGGGCTTCTGTGCCCTCTTCGTACCTGACCACGGACCTCAAAAGGGCCTCCTAGCTTGAAATATCGACTCGGCGACCACCAGTCTGGTCTACTTCCTATCCTTTCGCGCCAGCGCGTAAAACCAAGCCGCCGCGGAGGGCCAACGTCGGAAAGTTTACTCACCAAAGTCGTCGGCCGACGCGCGCGGTGCGGCCGTACCTTCGGGATTTGCGCGCCCGTCGCTACTGTCAGCAGCGGCGCCCCTTCCGGTCCAAGTGAGCTAGCGACCTAACTGCCTGCTATAACATCTCCTGGTGCCGGACGAGCAAACGCCTGAGCCGGAGGGCGCGGCACCGTCCTGGTCGCCTTTTCGGGCTACCGCAGCTTCGGTGGACGGGACGCTGGCCGACTCCGGGATGCGCCCCCTAGCTCCCGATGGACCGCCGGCCCCGGCGAAGAGCGAGGAAAGCCGTTCACCACTGAGGGTGATCGCCCGGGGCTTTACGTGGGTAACCGCCTCTCAGGTCCTTACTGCTGGGGGCAACCTGGTGCTCACACCCTTCGTGATCCACGGCTTGGGGATCGAGCGCTACGGGATGTTCGTCCTGGCGTTCACCATCACCTCTTTCCTGTCCAGCTTCAACGGTGGGCTCGGCTCGACGGCGAACCGCTATTTCCCGATCTATGCCGGCGCCGACGACAGGGTGGCCACCACGCGGCTGTTGCTCACCCTGCTCGTGTTCGTCGTCCTTTTTGGCTGTGTGGCTGGCACCGTGGACTGGTTCGTATCACCGCTTATCGTCCGTTCCCTCTCCCTGAGCCCGTCTTTACGTCCGGAGAGCATCTATTTTCTCCGCACCCTGGGCGTGCTCATCACCTTCGGTTTCGCCCATAACGTCGTGGCCGCCGTCATGGTCGCTCGCCAGCGCTTCGACCGGGCCATCCAGGCCGGCCTGGCCTGTTATGTCATCTGGGTGGTCGGCCTGGTATGGGCCGTGCACTACCACAAAGGGCTGAAGGGAGTGGCGCTGGTGTTCGTGGTGCAACAGGTGGCCACCGTTGCCATCATCGCCCCCACCGCCATGCGTTACCTGTCCCGAAAAGGCGTCGGGCTGCTGCCCTGGAGCGAGACCCGCCAGTTGCTCGGGTTCTCGTCGAGGATGCAGGTAGCGGGGTTCGCCAACCTCATAAACGTACAACTGGACACGGTCATTGTCGGTACAGCACTGTCGGTGAGGACCGTCGGGATATACAACTCGGGCAACTCCTTCGCCGCCCAGCTTTCCAGCGTGGCCCAGAACGCCCTGGGGCCGGCCAGTGTGCAGCTCGGCAACACCTACGGTAAGGGCGGCCCCGAGGGGGCGTTCCAGCAGTACGTGACCCTCCAGCACCGCTGGGTGGTAGCCGTTACCGGGTGGTCGGCGGTGGGCATGGCGGCGGCCTATTTCGGTGTGACCTCCTGGCTGGGGCGCCAGTTCGACCTCGGCGGGTGGGTGGCGGTGGCCTCGGTGGGGGGCGGCATGTTCCCATTGGTGGCGGGGATGCAGAACATCTACATCACCACCATGCGCCGGGCCGAGCTCGAGATGCGTTACGGCCTGGTGTCCATGGTCTTCAATATCGTGCTCATCGCCCCGTTGGCCTTTATCGGCGCACTGCCGGTGGCCATCGGTGCCGGGGCCGCCCAGGCTTTGAGCACCGTTTACCTCCTGCGCCTCGCCCGTCGGCGCATAAGGCCGGACATCCCCAACTTCTTCCGTCAGATGCCGGTGCTGCGGGCCCTGCTGGCGGCGCTGGTGACCGTGGTCCTCGAGCTCGTGGTCCACCCCCACGTGCGTACCGGGCCCATCGGGCTGCTGGAGTGCGTGCCCGCCGCCGCGCTGGGCCTGGCCGTGTACGCGTCCACCGTCCTCGGGCCCCGTCGTATCGGGAGCACTCTCAGCTTGTGGTGGCGCGGTAAGGGAGGAGCCCACCGTATTACCCAGAGCTAACAGGTCACCCGCCGACAACCTCAGCGCTACGGGCTTGGCGGCTCCGGGCTTGGCCGGCGGGCAACGTCGTCCAGTCGTCCCGGGCACGTAGGCGCTCCCAGCCAGGCACGGCGGCTCGATCAGTAAGCCCCCCGACGACCGAACACGGTCCCCGGTGTATGCCAGAGGATCTTGATGTCCCACCACAACGACCACGAAGCGACGTAGGCGTAGTCGAGCTGGCGCAGCTCATCGAAGGGCAGGTCGCTGCGGCCCGAGACCTGCCACAGGCCCGTCATGCCCGGCCGGACCTCGAACCGGCGGGCGGCCCAGCCGTCTATCCCGGCGGACTCGTCGGGCACGAACGGCCTCGGCCCGACCAAGGACATCTTGCCGGCCAACACGTTGAACAGTTGCGGCACCTCGTCCAGGCTGTAAGGGCGCAGGAGAGCGCCCACGGACGTGACCCGGGGGTCGTGGTGCAATTTGAACAGCGGGCCGTCCACCTCGTTGTGGTCACGCAGGTCGATCTTGACCTCGTCGGCACCGTCCTGCATAGTCCGGAACTTGATGATGCGGAACGTCCTGCCCTTGTAGCCGATCCGCTCCTGGCGGAAGAAAACCGGCCCGGGCGAAGTGAACTTTATGGCTATGGCCGTGGCCACCATGAACGGGACCAGGGCCAGCAGCGTGGCCGAGCTGACGACGATGTCCAAAGAACGCTTGGTGGCCCGGCTGATCGGCCCGAGGCTGGGCGGGGCCACGTCCATGACCGTCAGGCCGTGCAGCTCTTCGATGTGGGACTGCCACGTCACCAGCTCGAACAGGCGAGGGACGACGCTGATGCGGACGTTGGCGGGCAGCCGGCGGAGCATTTCGACCACCCAGGACGGCGAGCTCTGGGAAAAGGCCACCAGTACACGGTCAACGCCGGTTTGGGCACAGATGCGCGGTAGGTCGGTTATCGCCCCGAGCGGGGCCCCCAGGAAACCGGGCAAAAGGTGGGGCTGGTCGTCGACGTAGCCGACCAGCTCGATGTCGGGGCAAGACTTGAGACGATGGGCCAGGGAGGAAGCGACGGTGCCCGAACCCACTATGACCACCCGTGAGCGCATGGTGCCCTGGCGGCGCATCAATTGGCCCACGCCGGCGCGGGCCAGGGGCATGAGGGCGGTGGCCGGAAGGCTCATCATCAGCACTTCGACCCAGCCCAACTTGGGCCAGCCGAACAGGCGGGCCAGGGCGGCGGAAAGGGCCAGCGAGCTGACGGCGCCGACGGCCAGGGCGTGGGTACGCCGGCCGATGTCCAGGAACGAGGTGGTCCGCAGCCGGCGCTGGTCGCGCTGGTACAGACCGTACAGGGCCATGGCCAGGAGGTAGACGGGGAGGTAGGGGAGCTCGCGGGTGACGCTGGCACTCAACGACGGGCCCTCGGTAGGCCCGAAAGGCTGGCGCAGGACGGCGCCGAAGATGAACGACTCCGCCAGGCTGGCCACGTCGGCCAGGAGCAGTAGGTACAGCCAGGAACGGGCGCGGTGGGCCTTGCCCCGAGCGGAAGAACTGATCTCACTGAGCGTGAGCTCGCCAGCCGCCTCCGTGGGTGCGGCGAGCGCCGGCTGGGTGGGGGGGGCGACGGTGGCCGCCACGGGCACCCAACCCGGTACATGGGCCGCCGTTAGGTCAAGAGCAACGTCCGAACGCTGGGCATTCCCATCGGGTGAGATGTCCGAGCGCGGGGCGCCTCCCATGATCGGTTGTGACATTAGTTGACCGCCGTGATCTCGAGTGGTTTATAGGTGTGCTTAGGAAGTAACAAGCGTCGTTTGCTCGGCTCTTGAGCGGCACACTTACCGCTACCTCTCGGGCCCCGGGCAAGCTTGCTCGGGGGTTGGTGCGACTCTACCCATGGCCCCTTCGTCCCTACCCAGGGTCCGCCGGGACTGCGGGAACAAACCGCTCTCGGTGGTCGTTCGGGCGGCATACGTGGTACGTTAGCATCGCCTATGAGGAAAAGTTGTCGGTTCTGACATCGAAGGTTGTAAGTGCGGACAACCAATGTTGTCGGTCCCGTCAACCCGGCCCGTAGGGCGCCGCGGAGGCGCTACTCAGCCCGCTGCTGGCCCCGCTCCCGCCGTGCCGTGCGGGCGCCTCGCCGGGCACGCCCGCTGGCGGCCATGAGCCGCAAACAGAACGGTACGTCGTGGACGACGTACCTGACGAACAGGCGCCGGGGCTCCAGCCGCAGCCGGTGGGCCCACTCGAGGCCGGCTTTTCTCATCCACACCGGGGCCTGGGGGGCGTCGCCGGCGATCATGCTGAAGGTCCCCCCGGCGGCGAAGAACCACACGCCCGGCAAGCGCGGGCGCAGGGTGCTCATCACTCGTTCCTGTTTGGGGCAGCCAAAGGCACAAAAGACGATGCCCGCCCCGTTCTTCTCCAGCGCGGCGGCGAGGTCGTCCATGGCCGCCGGGTCTTGGTCGAACCCCAGGGGCGGGCAGGCGTGCGCCGTGGACAGGCCCGGGTACTGGGCGGCCATGACGGCGGCGGTGGCCTCGGCTGTGCCCGGGTTGCCGCCGAGGAAGAAGACGCCCACGCCCTGGCGGGCCGCCTGGGCGGACAGGGAGTAAATGGCCTCGGAGGTAGGCACCCGGGCACGTACGGGCGTGCCCTGTACGCGGCCGGCCCAGAGCATGGGCATGCCGTCGGCCAGCACGAGGTCGGCGCCGGCCATCAACTGGCGCAGGGCCGGGTCAGCCACCGTTTGCCTCAAGATGTCGACATTGAGGCTGGCGGCCCACCCCCCGCGCCCGGCCGGCAACGACGAGAAGACGTGCTCGATCACCTCGTCTTCGCTCACGTTGTCCAGCTCCACCCCCATCAGGCTGACGGTGGGGCGCCACCGCGGGCGCCCGGCGCTGGTCACAGCGACAGGTTGCCAGTGCCTAGGGCGAGCCGCAATTCAGCGACCGCACCGGGACGCGCGCCGGGTGCCGGGCGAAGCCGTACTTTGGCGGGATGGTGGCCGGTCGGGCGGTGAGGAAGACCAAGAGGCGGGGCCGGCGGGCAGCCGCCCTGGTGCTGGTGGTCGTCCTGTTATGGGTGGCGCTCAGCGCCAAGCTGTTCGTCTGGCCGGCGCACGACCCCGTCGCCGGCGCCCATGCCGACGCCGTCGTGGTCCTCAACTTCCCCGGGCGCCGCTGGCAGGTGGCCCAGGAGCTGGCCCGGGAGCGGGCGGCGCCGGTGGTGCTGGTCTCGGTGGCGTCGGTCGAGTGGAACTGCCCACTGGCAAGTTTCCCGGGCGTGCGCTTGGAGTGCTTCCGGCCCGACCCGTTCAGCACCATGGGCGAGGCCCGTTATGCCGCCGAGCAGGCGCGCCAGCACGGCTGGCACCGCCTCATCTTCGTCACCTCCCTGGCCCAGGCGACGCGGGCCCGGGTCCGGGTGAAGCGGTGCTTCAACGGCTCCGTCCAGGTGGTCGTCGAGCCCCGGCCGGCGTTGGCGTCCCTGGCCTATGAGGTCGTTTACGAATGGGGCGCCCTGGCCAAGGCGCTCATCTGGCAGCGGGCTTGTTGACGCCGGCCTGAGCTGCCGGCGCGCCGGGTCAGGCGCCGGCGAGGGCCATTTCGGCGCTGAGCGTGGCGCAGACGGCCTTTACGACGGCGGCGACGCGCAGGGCCTCATGGATCTGTTCAGTGGACATGTTGGCCTTGCGCAGCTCCTGCTCGTGGGAGACCAGGCACGAGCCACAGCCGTTGACGGCCGAGACGGCCGTGCACCACAGCTCGAAGTCTTCCTTGGGCGCGCCGCCGTGGCTGCCGATCACCTGCATGCGTAGGCGGGGCGGGACGCTGTCGTAGCTGGTGACGCCCATGTCCGAGAGCAGGTGCTTGGCCCGGTAGTACACGTTGTTCATGGCCATGATGGCGGCGGCGGCATGGGCGGCCGAGTAGGCCTCGGCCGACAGGTGCTGCTTGGCCTCTTCGTCCAGCTGGGCCACCGCCGGTGAGGGTGCCGACGCCGCGGCCACGGCGGCGATGGCGCCCCACAGTTGCTGCTCGCTGAGCGGCGAGGCGTTGACGAGGCCGCCCAGGTTGAGCTTCAGGTCCCGGGCGTAGTCCGGGAGCATGTCCTTGACGGCCTCGAGGCCCATGGTCAGGCCGCCTGGTGCATGAGGTCGGCGGCGTTGATGGTGGGCTGGCCCTTCTGCCAGTTGCAGGCGCACAGCTCGTCGGTCTGCAGGGCGTCGAGCACCCGGAGCACTTCGGCCACGTTGCGGCCCACGGACCCGGCGGTGACCATGACGAACTGGATGACGTCATCGGGGTCGACGATGAACGTGGCCCGCTGCGCCACCCCGTCGTCGCCGAGGACGCCCAGGGCCTCGGCCAGCTCCCGCTTGACGTCGGACAGCATGGGGAAGGGCAGGTCGAGGAGGTCGGCATGCTGGATGCGCCAGGCATAATGGACGAACTCGTTGTCCACCGAGGCACCGACCACCTGGGCGTCACGATCGGCGAAGTCCCGGTTGAGCCGCCCGAACTCGGCGATCTCGGTCGGGCACACGAAGGTGAAGTCCTTGGGCCAGAAGAACACGACCTTCCACTTGCCGGCATAAGACCCGGAGCCGACGGTGGTGAAGTAGTCGTCCGGTTTGGCGGCCTGGACGTCGCCCAGGCGCCCGGGGACTAGGGCGGTCAAGGAAAATTCGGGGAACTTGTCACCGACGGTAAGCACGGCACGCTCCTTTGGCGTATGTGAAAAGGTTCACCATTAGGCCTATCCAACCTATCAAAGGAGCCGCTGCTGGGCCGCTACCGATAGGCTGCCAGCCGCACTTTAGATCAGACTGATAACCTTTCGTTATGGCTGACGCCCCGACCCTGGCCCAGTTGCGCGCTCTGGTCGCCTTGGCCGACCATCTCCACTTCGGCCAGGCGGCCGCCGACCTCGGGGTGAGCCAGCCTTCGGTGTCCGGCGCCATCACCGGCCTGGAGGCCGCCCTGGGAGTGGCGCTGGCCGAACGGACCAGCCGCCGGGTGGTCCTGACACCCGCCGGCCAGCAGGCGGCAGCCCGGGCGCGCCGGGCCCTGGCCGAGGTGGACCACCTGGTCGGCCCGGCCCAGGAGGGGACGGGCGACGCCCGGTTGCGCCTGGGGGTCATCCCCACGGTGGCCCCGTACGTCCTGGCCCCCGTGCTGCGGGCGCTGGCCCGGCGCCTCCCCGACCTGCGTCTCGAGGTGACCGAGGACCAGACCGCCCGCCTGCTGCACGACCTGTCGGGCCGTGCGCTCGACGCCCTCGTGGTGGCCCTGCCCACGGGCGCCCCGGGCGTCGTCGAGGTACTGCTCTACGCGGAGGACTTCGTCCTGCTCGTGCCGCCGGAGCACCCCCTGGCGGGCAGGACGGGCCTGAGCCCGGCCGTGCTGAGGGACGTGCGCCTGCTGCTGCTGGACGAAGGCCACTGCCTGTCGGGACAGGTCCTCGACATCTGCCGCCAGGCCGGGGCCGTCGCCGACCACCCGGCCCGGGCCGCCTCGCTCACGACCATCGCCCAACTGGTGGCGGCCGGGCTCGGCACCACGCTGCTGCCGGCCACCGCTCTGCCGGTGGAAACCCGGAAAGGCAAACTGGCGGTGGCCCGCTTCCGCCTGCCGGCGCCGGGGCGGCGCATCGGCCTCGCTTTTCGCGCCGACGCCCCGAGGGCGGCCGAGCACTACCAGTTGGCCGAGCACATGCGCCGGGCGCTGGACCGCCCCGGCTTCGCCGGCCGCACCGGCCCGGGCTTGGCCCCGGGCGGCCCGGCGCTGGTCGAGGCGACGACGGGCGCCCCGTGAGCCCGGGCCGTGAGGGCGGGGGCAATCGGCGAAGCCTGTGCACCGGCGGGGAGGCGCCCGCGGTTAATGTGGTGCGGTGCTCCGGGTAGGTACCGACGTCGTGGACGTGAGCGAGGTGGCCGGGTCCCTCCAGCGCCTGGGCGACCGCTACGCCCGGCGCGTCTTCAGCGAGGACGAGCTGGCCGTTTGGCGGCAGGACGGCGCCACCTCCCGGGCCGCCACCGACCTGGCCGAGCGCTTTGCCGGCAAGGAGGCGGCCATCAAGGTCCTGGCGCCGGGGGAGCGGGGCCTGGACTGGCGCTGCATCGAGGTCCGCCGCCACCAACGGGGCGGGTGCTGGCTGTGCCTGTCCGGCACCGCCGTCGACCTGGCCCATGAGGCGGGCATCAGTGGCATCTCGCTCAGCGTGGCCAGCGCCGCCGGCGTGGCCATGGCGGTGGCCGTGGCTTCCCCCCGCTTGAGCTTCCACCGGACCGCCAGCGGTGGGTACGAGACCGAGAACGTGAAGGACGGTGAGCGATGAAAGACGGTCAGATCCGGGAGATATTGGCCGAGTACGGCCGTCTGCGGGTGGACGTGGCCACCCTCGGGGACGACGCCGACCTGTACGGGGCGGGCCTCAGTTCCCACGCCGCCGTCAACGTGATGATCGCCCTGGAGGATGCCTTCGACATCGAGTTCCCTGACAGCCTGCTGACCAAGGGCACCTTCGCATCGGTCGGTGCCATCCGCGCCGCCCTGGACGAAGTGACGGACAAAGCCGGTAACCCGACCGCCTAGTCCCAGCGCCGCCCGGGGGTAATGCCGCCGCAAACGCCGGTCACGCGTCCTGGCCACCAAAGTGACGTCCGGGCCCCGATGGTCATGGACCTCGCTGGTATGGCGCGGGGGCGCTCCGCACACCTTGGCCGCAGCTGGGTAGGCGGGCCCTTCAGCGACCGGCACGGGTACCTTGAAGCCACCCTGCGAGCTCGGGTCGGGGGAACCCACGATCCCACGGGCGCGCATGCACTTCGCCATCTCAAGGGGGAAGGTCGTGAGCCTGTGCTGGCGGACGCAGGCCGCGAACTTGGTCAGCGCAACTGTCGATGCGGCCGACGGTACCGTGGTGACGGCCGCCGCCACCGGGGCCCGGCTCGTGGGGGTAGACGACCGCCGACACTGGCGACGCCGGGAACGGCGGAGCTGTTGCCGCAAGCCGTAGCGAGGCCGGCGAGGAGCAGCAGACCCACGACCGGGACGGCCCGTCCCCATTTAGATTTAGACCTCGGCGTGGCACCATAGAGCGGTTTTGGGTGCGAGGCGGTCCTCCACGTCGCCCAACGGTGTCACCGGGGTGAGCGGGCGCCGTCCGTGATCAAGGCCATCGCCGTGTCGACGACCCAGGCCTCGACCTCGTCGAAGGCCCAGCCATATTCCCCGCTGAGGGTGCGCCAGGTCGCCGGGAGCGACAAGAAGCTCAACACGTCCCCGGCGTGAGCGGGGGACACTGTCGCTTTGACCTTTCCGAGCGCCTCGATCCGGTCGACGGCCATGCCACAGGCGGCGCGATGGATGACCAGTCCCTCCTCCCAGGCCTCGGCGGCGACAGGCTCGAACGGTGCCGCCGATTCGATCGCGTACATCAGCTCCCCCGAGGTCTCCAACAGCCGCCTGACCCCGGCAACAAGGCCAGAGATCACTTGCCGGGGATCGCGGCTCATCTCGAAAGCGGCCCGCGTATCGCTTGGCACTCCGGCGACGACGGGGATCATCTTCCGCAGCTCGCCGAGGATCGCCGGCTTCGTGCCGACGCTCACGTAGACGGTCGGCACCGCCACGCGTGCCGCGGCAGCGATGTCGGCCACGGTGGTCCCCGGGTAGCCGCGCTCTATGAACAGCGCCCGTGCCGCGTCGAGGATCGCCTGGCGTGTCGCCTCGGCCTGCTCCTGCCTGCGCTCGGAGTGGTACTTGGCCCTTGACACGAGCTCCACACTAGAGCAGCATTATTCATTAGATAGTCATTCTTACGAACTGGAGGTGGCGATGGCAAGCTTTTTGGTGGCGACCTACCCGAGCCCCGGGCACGTCAGCCCGGCCGCGGCAGTGGTGCGCGAGCTCGTCGGAAGGGGCCATGACGTGCGCTGGTACACGGGATCTCGCTTTGCCGAGGAGGTCAGCGGCTCGGGGGCGCGTTTCTGCCCGATGGACAAGAGCCTCGAGTGGGACTACCGCGACCTCAACAGCTCCTTCCCCGGCCGGGCCGACTTGAAGGGGCTCAAGCAGAACCAGTTCGACCTGGCCGAGATCTTCGTGCGCCCCCTCCGTCACCACCTGCCCGCCCTCGCCGCGTTGATAAAAGAACAACCCGCGGACGTGTTCGTCTCGCACACCATCTTCTTGGGCGGCGGGTGGCTGCACGAGATGGGTGGGCCGCCGAACGCATCCCTAGGCGACACCTGCCTCGTCTACCCGAGCAGTGACGTCGCCCCCTACGGGATGGGCCTGCCACCACGTGGCGGCTGGACCGGCCACCTGCGCAATAGGGCTCTTCGGGCCGTCAGCCGGGCCACGTTCTTTCCTCCGGTGGCGAAGGCGGCGCGAGAGGTCCGCGCCGAGCTCGGCCTTGCTCCCGTGCCTGTCCGCGACCTTGGCTTCGGCCTCTCCCCGTACCTGCACATCCAGCTCTGCCCGGGCGGCTTTGAGTACCCGCGCCCCGACCTGCCGCCCCAGGTCCACTTCGTCGGCGCCCCTCTGCCGGCGGTGCCAGCCGGGTTCGGGGACAACGAGCCGAGCTGGTGGCCGAGGCTGTCTGAGGCAAAGCACGTCGTCCTCGTCACCCAGGGGACGATCGCCATCGACCCCAACGATCTTCTCGCTCCGGCCTTGAAGGGGCTCTCCGGCCACGACCTGTTCGTGGTGGCCACTACCGGTGGTACAGACCGGGCGGTACCCGGGGGCCCGTTCGCCAACGCTGTCGTCGAGAAGTTCGTCCCCTTCTCCGCTCTCCTGCCGCACGTCGACGTCATGGTCTCGAATGGCGGCTTCGGCTCCGTGCAACTAGCCATCGCCAACGGCGTCCCGATGGTGGTGGCCGGCACGAGTGAGGACAAGAAGGAAGTGACCGCACACGTCGGCTGGTC
>JBKQUU010000136.1:0-23427 GCA_052325485.1 Acidimicrobiales bacterium
CGCCGGGGACGTGCTGACGCTGACCATCGATGACGCCATCAACCCGAGCCTCGCCTCCGGCACCTACGCCATAACCCTGGTCGGCAATGTGACCGGGCTCACGTCGGCGCCCACCACCACGTCCACCCCGACGACCACCACGCCGCCAAAGCCCCAGCCCGCGGTAAGCGCGCTGACGACCTCGGCCACGGTGGCCAACCAGGCCGTCAAATTGGAGCTGCGCTGCGCCACGGCTAAATGCGCCGGCCTCATAACCCTGGTCGACCTGAAGACGGAACTGGGCCACAGCAAGTACGACCTCGCCGCGGGCCAGACGGGCTACGCCACGGTGGGGCTCTTCCCCCAGGTCCTACCCCTCCTGGCCGCGGCGAAGGACCACACCATCAACGCCACCGAGACGGTCACGGTGAGCGGGGGGACGACCGTGACTAAGAAGATCTCCGTGACGACGAACGCCCCGGCCCAAAAGCCTGTAGTGGCGCCATACACCACGGTCTCGGTGTCCAACAAGTCGGTGACGTTGGAACTACGGTGCAGCGACGCCACGTGCGCCGGCACGGTATCGCTCGCTGACCTGAAGACCGCGCTGGGCCACACCCAGTACAACCTGAAAGCGGGCCAGACGGGCCACGTGCGGGTGAGCCTTTTCCAGCCCGCTCTAGCTCTTTTGGCCGGGGCCAAGGGCCACACCATCAACGCCACCGAGACGGTCACCGTGACCGGCGGGAAGACGGTGGCCACAAAGATAACCCTGGTCGGCTAGCAAATCGGCCCGGACCGCCCCGGGGCTGACGTACCGTCTGCGCCGCCCGGCACCGCCCTCGCCCTTATCTGGGGCGAGCGGGTAAGCCACGGGATGGGCAAGAATAGAGCCGTGCCGTCGACCAACAGACGACCCGTGCCGGGCAGCGAGGGGCCGTGGTCCCTGGCCCGGCACTCCGTGCGGCCGCCTTCCCCCGTCCTGGCCCTGCCGGGGGGGACGGGCGGCGCTGAAGCGGCCGAGATCGAGGCCATGTTCGCCGCCGTGGACGCCGACCGGCACACCCTCGCCCTTTGGCTTTCCCGGAAGTTGTACCCTCTCGTGGAGCGCGGCGTACCTCCCCGGGTCATCGAGGCCGCCCCCGTGCCCCGAGCGGCGCGGCTCCGCTTCGCCGATGGCACCACGGTCGTCGTGAAAGGCACCTCGCCCGGCGACTTGGCCGTACTGGCCATGGCCATGCGGCACGGCTCGGTAAGACCGGCAGCCTGCCGGACCGACCCCAAAGGCAGCACCCAGCTCCTGTTCAGCTGGCCGGACGGGCGTCGCCGGCTGTCCCTACGGGTGGTCGGCCTGGACCAACCGGACTGAGCGGCGCCAACCGTGGAACTGCTGGTGGTGCCGGTCGAAAACCCCGAGGCGCTGAACCTCGTCCTCGGCCAGAGCCATTTCATCAAAACCGTCGAGGACCTCCACGAGGCGCTGGTCGGGACCTCGCCCCATATCCGCTTCGGGTTGGCCTTTTGCGAGGCCTCGGGGCCGTGCCTCGTCCGCCGCTCGGGCAACGACGAGGACCTCGTCCGCCTGGCGACCGAGAACGCCCAGAAGATCGGGGCCGGCCACTCCTTCATCGTGTTCCTGCGCGACGCCTTCCCCCTCAACGTGCTGAACGCGGTAAAACAGGTCCCTGAGGTGTGCCACATTTTCTGCGCCACCGCCAACCCCGTCTCGGTAGTGCTCGCCGCCACCGAGACCGGCCGGGGCATCTTGGGCGTGGTCGACGGGAGCTCGCCCTTGGGCGTGGAGTCCGACCAGGACGTGGCCGAGCGCAAGAGCCTCCTGCGGGCGATCGGCTACAAGCTGTAGCCGGCGGAGCGTGACGATCGGCGCTCATGGCAGGACCACCCCCCTGAAAACTGGCGGGGCCGGTGAAAGCTGGACGGGGCCGGTGAAAGCTGGACGGGGCCGGTGAAAGCTGGGCGGGGCCGGTGAAAGCTGGGCGGGGCCGGTGAAAGCTGGGCGGGGCCGGTGAAAACCAGGCGGGGCCGGCGCGCCCTGCAGGCCATTTTCGTGGTCGTCCTGTTGGTGGGGGCGACCGTCTTGGCCTTCCGGGCCGTCAGCGTGCGGGCGTTCCTCGAAGTCTGGTCGCGGGCCCTGCCGGACACGGGGCGGCCCGTCGCCTTGTCATCGCCCGATATCGCCACTCTGGGGGGCGCTCCGGCGGTCGTCGTCGGGGACCGGGCCGGTTACATCTACGCCTTTTCTCTGGCCGACGGGAAGACCGTCCCCGGCTGGCCCGCCCGGACCGGGGGCATACCGGTCGACTCGACCCCATCGGTGGCTCCTCTCGGCCCTGCTCCCCCCGATGGCACCGTGCCCGATGACACCGTGTTCGTCGGGGTGGGCAACTCGGCCACGCCCCACGCCGGCGGTTACGAGGCGTTCAACCCGGACGGGACCGAGCGCTGGTTCGTGCCCGTCAAGAACCCCGCCACCGACCGCCAGGCCGGGCACACCTCGGCCGTCAGGGCGTCGCTGGCGCTCGGGGACCTCCAGGGCGGGGCCCTCGACGCCGTGGCTCCCTCGCTCGGCCAGGAAGAGTACGCCGTCCGCGCCTCGACCGGGGCCACCTTGCCCGGGTTCCCGTGGTTCACCTCCGACAGCGACTTCTCGACCCCGGCCCTGGCCGACCTCTATGGCCACGGCCAGACCGACATCGTCGAGGGCGGCGACCAAACGGCCGGGCTGGCCTACGGGGCCCACTACACCCGGGGCGGCCACCTGCGCGTCCTGGCGCCGACGGGCAACGCCGGCACCGGGGCCCCAGCCGGGGGGCTGGCCTGCGAGTACGACACCGACCAGGTCGTCCAGTCCTCCCCCGCCGTGGGCCCCTTCCTGGCCGGCGGTGCCGTCGGCATCGTCGTCGGCACCGGCACCTATTGGCCGGGGGCGTCGGACACCGACAAGTTGCTCGCCTTCGGGGCTCGTTGCCAGCTCGTCTGGGAGGCGAGCCTGGACGGGGCCACGCTGTCGAGCCCGGCCCTGGCCGACGTCGAGGGCCACGGGGCCCTGGACGTGGTCGAAGGCACCGACGACGGCCGCGGCGGTGGCTCGGTGTACGCCTTGGCCGGGGCTACAGGCCGGGTGCTGTGGGCGCAGCCGGTGCAGGGGGAGGTGATCGGGGGCGTGGTCAGCGTCGACCTCGGCCAGGGCTACCAGGACGTGGTCGTGCCGACCACCGAGGGCGCCATGGTCCTAGACGGCCGGACCGGCCAGGTGGTGACCACCATCGAGCTCAGCCTCGGCCTGCAGAGCTCTCCTCTGGTGACAGACGACCCCAACGGGACCGTCGGCATCACGCTGGCCGGCTACAACGGCTACGACCAGGGGGAGGTCGAGCACTTCCAGATGCCCGGCTCGCACGGCGCCGGCGTGGACGGCGTGGGGGCGTGGCCCATGTTCCACCACGACCCCCGCTTGACCGGCAACGCCGAGGTAGCCGCCCAATAAGCGGGGCTGTCAGTCCACCAGCTCGCCATGCAGGTAGGCGTCGTAGGCGGAAAGGTCGAGCAGGCCGTGGCCCGAGTAGTTGAAAAGGATCACCTTCTCGGTCCCCTCCTGCTTGGCCGTCAGGGCTTGGTCGATCACGGCCCGGATGGCGTGACCGGTCTCGGGCGCCGGCACCGTGCCCTGGGTGCGCGCCCAGGTGATGGCCGCCTCGAAGGTCTTGGACTGCGGGTAAGCCACGGCCTGCATCCGGCCCGAGCGCACCAGGGCGGAAATGATGGGGGCGTCGCCGTGGTAGCGCAACCCGCCGGCATGGATGGACGGGGGGACGAAGTCGTGCCCGAGGGTGTACATGAGCAGCAGCGGGGCGAACCCGGCGGAGTCCCCGAAGTCGTACTCGTAACGACCGGCCGTCAGGGTGGGGCAGGAAGACGGCTCCACGGCCAGCAGCCGCACGCGCTCGTCGGTGACGAAGGGAAGGCTGATGCCTCCCAGGTTGGAACCTCCCCCGCAACACCCGATGACAATGTCCGGCCGCTCTTCGCCAGCCAGGGCTAGTTGCGCTTTGGCTTCCTGACCGATGACGGTCTGGTGCAGCAGGACATGGTTTAGCACCGACCCGAGCGAATAGTGGCTGTCGGGCCGGCCGGCGGCGTCGCGTACCGCATCGCTGATGGCGGCGCCGAGAGAACCGGGGTGACCGGGCTCGTCCACCGGGCTGGGCACCACTTGACCGCCCCAGGTCTCCATCAGGACGCGCCGGTAGGGCTTCTGTTCGTACGAAGCCCGGACCATGTAGACCTTGCACTCAAGCCCGTAGAACGCGCAGGCGAACGACAAGGCGCTGCCCCATTGGCCGGCACCGGTCTCGGTCGTGAGCCGGGAGACGCCTTCTGACTTGTTATAAAACGCTTGCGGGACGGCGGTATTGGGCTTATGGGAGCCCGCCGGCGACACCGACTCGTCCTTGTAGTAGATGCGCGCCGGCGTGCCCAGGGCTTTCTCGAGCCGGGTCGCCCGGACCAGCGGGGTCGGCCGCCACAGGCGCAGGACGTCGAGGACTTCCCCAGGGATCTCCACCGACGGCTCGGTGGTCACCTCCTGGCCGATCAGCGCCATAGGGAAAAGGGGGGCCAGGTCGTCGGGCCCGAGGGGCTGGCGGGTGGCCGGGTGCAAGGGCGGCTCCAGCGGTACGGGCAGGAACGGGACGACGTTGAACCATGTCGTCGGCATGTCCGAAACAGGCAAGTCCCAGCGCATTATCTCCCCTTTCACGATGCCCGGCCCTCAGCACCGGGCGCCCACTGGCGTTAGAGCATCCCATATATCCGACGCCGGGCCACTTCAATGGGCGGGCCCACTTCAATGGCCGGGCCACTTCAATGGGCGGCGGGGCAAATAGGCGGCGGGTTCAACCGGCGGCGGGCGGGGAGCCCTTCAGGGCACTGGCCACGACGTCTCTGGCCTCGGCCTGGATGCGGGCCAGGTGGTCCGGGCCCTGCCACGATTCGGCGTAGATCTTGTACACGTCCTCGGTCCCCGAGGGCCGGGCAGCGAACCAGCCGGAAGCGGTTTCGACTTTGAGGCCGCCGATCGGGGCGCCGTTGCCCGGCGCCGTGGTCAGCTTGGCCGTGATGGGCTCGCCCGCCAGTTCGGTGGCGGTCACGTCCTCAGGGCGCAGCTTGGCCAGTACCGCTTTTTCCTCCCGGGTGGCGGGGGCGTCGACGCGGGCGTAGGCGGGGCGGCCGAAGCGGTCGGTCAGGGCCAGGTAGCGCTCGCTGGGCGATTTCCCCGTGACGGCCAAGATCTCCGAGGCGAGCAGGCACAGCAGGATCCCGTCCTTGTCCGTCGTCCACACCGACCCGTCCCGGCGCAGGAAAGACGCCCCCGCGCTCTCCTCTCCCCCAAAACCCACCGTGCCGTCGAGCAAACCGGTCACGAACCACTTGAACCCCACCGGGACCTCCACCAGGCGCCGGCCGAGGCTGGAAGCCACCCGGTCGATCATGCTCGACGAGACCAGGGTCTTGCCGACGGCGGCGCCGGCCGGCCATCCCGGGCGGTCGGAGAACAGGTACTCGATGGCGGCAGAAAGGAAGTCGTTGGGGCCCATCAGGCCGCCGTCGGGGGTGACCACGCCGTGGCGGTCGGCGTCGGCGTCGTTGCCCGTCGCCAGCTGGAACTCGTGGCGGCGCTGGATCAACGACGCCATGGCGTAGGGCGACGAGCAGTCCATACGGATTTTCCCGTCCCAATCGAGGGTCATGAACCGCCAGGTGGGGTCGACCTCGGGGTTCACCACCGTCAGGTCCAGGCCGTAGCGTTCCCCGATGACGCCCCAGTACCCCACGCTGGCCCCCCCCAACGGGTCGGCGCCGATGTGGGTGCCGGAGGCGGCGATGGCGTCCATGTCGATGACCGAGGAGAGGTCCGACACGTAGGCGTCGAGGAAGTCGTAGGTGCCCGTCGTGGCCGCGGCCCGGGCCCGGGCGATGGGTACCCGGCGGACCCCCCGGAGCCCGGCAGCCAGCAAGGCGTTGGCCCGGTCCTGGACGGCCTTGGTCACCTCCGTACCGGCCGGCCCGCCGTCGGGGGGGTTGTACTTGAAGCCCCCGTCGCTCGGTGGGTTATGGGACGGGGTGACGACGATCCCGTCCGCCGTCCCCCCCTGGCGCCCGCCCCCGGCGCGGTTGTGGGCCAGCACGGCGTGCGACAGCGCCGGCGTCGGCGTGTAGCCGTCCCGGGCGTCGACCAGGACCGTCACCTCGTTGGCGGCCAGCACCTCCACCGCCGTCACCCAGGCCGGCTCCGACAGCGCATGGGTGTCCCGGGCCAAGAACAACGGGCCGTCGGTCCCCTCCCCCCGGCGGTAATCGCAAATGGCCTGGGTGATGGCAGCGATGTGGTCGTCGTTGAAGCTGGCCCGGAAGCTGGACCCCCGGTGCCCGGAGGTCCCGAACGAGACGAGCTGTTCGGGGACCGACGGGTCCGGGTGCTCGCTGTAGTAGGCGGTGACAAGCTTGGGGACGTCGACGAGGTCGGACGGCAACGCCGGCTGGCCGGCGCGGGAGTTTGTAGGCACGGCAGGTTCTGTGGGCACGGCAGGGGCCTCCCTTCTTTTCTACATACTCACGCGCGGCGGTAGCGAAGCACGGCTATCGGGGCGAAAATGGCGACCAGCAGCGCCGACCACGCCATGGCCAGGGCTATGTCACTGCTCGAGCCGACCAGCGCCGAGCGCACGGCGTTGACCATCGGCGTCACCGGTTGGTACTTGGCAAAGCCCTGGAGCCAGCCCGGCATGCTGTCGACGGGGACGTAGGTGCTGGAGATGAAGGCGAAAACAAAGGCGATCATGGACATCCCCTGGGCCGCCTGGCCGGTGGGCGCCATGAGCCCCATGACGATGAAGACGACGGTGAACACCACGCCGTAGACCAAGCACAGGCCCAGGGCGGCCAGGGCCTGTCCGGCGCTGCCGGGCAGGCGGAACCCGAAGAGGAAGCCGAAGGCGGCGGTAGCGCATATCGACCAGGCGTTGGTGCTCGAGTCGGCGATGGTGCGCCCGATCACGAGGGCGCGGCGGGGCACCGGCAACGACAGTAGGCGGTCGGTGAAGCCTTGCGCCCGGTCCTCGGCCACAGCCACGGCTATCCCACCCCCGGTGAAAAGCACGATCGTGGCCACGTAGCCGGGCACCAGGTAGTAGACGTAACTGCGCGCCCCGGTGGTGACGGCGCCGCCGAACACGAAGCGGAAACTGAACAGGAACAGG
Source organism: Acidimicrobiales bacterium (assembly GCA_052325485.1). Lineage (GTDB taxonomy): Bacteria > Actinomycetota > Acidimicrobiia > Acidimicrobiales > Palsa-688 > Fen-671. The sequence continues at coordinate 7,260 of JBKQUU010000136.1, forward strand.
GCCGACTGGACCAGGCCCATGGCGAACAGGCCGGGGGTGCGGAAGTACTTGCGCAGGGCCCGCCGGCAGACCTCGGCGCTCGCCCGCCACGCCCCGGGGACGCCGGGCGGGGGCGCGATCATAAGGACGGTCATGGCTCACCTTTCTGGTCGGTACCGGTAAGGGCCAGGAAGACCTCGTCGAGGGTCGGCCGGCGCAGCCCGATCTCGTCCACGGGTATGGCCGCGTCGCGCAAGCACTGGATGACGGCGGCCAGGTCGCTCGTCCCGTTGGTGGTCGAGGCCCGGGCGCGCCGGCCGGAACGGTCCAGCCGGGGCCGCCCCGACGTCACCCGGCCCAGGATCTGGCCGACCTGTTCGAGCCCGGTCGGGCCGGCCAGGGCGACCTCGATGACGTCCTGGCCGATGCTGGCCTTGATGGCGCCCAACGTGCCCGACGCCAGCGTCCTGCCGTGGTCGATGACGACCACGTGGTCGGCCAGCTCGTCGGCTTCGTCGAGGTAGTGGGTGGTGAGCAGGACGTCGGTCCCGGTCGCCACCAGGGCCCGGACGGCGTCCCATACCTCGGCGCGCCCGGCCGGGTCCAAGCCCGTCGTCGGTTCGTCCAACAGCAGCAGGCGGGGGGCGCCGACCAGGCTGGCGCCGAGGTCCAGCCGGCGCCGCTGGCCGCCCGAATAGGTGCCGCAGCGGCGGTCCGCCACCTCCTCCAAACCGAGCTGCTCGATGACGACCGACGCCGCCCGGTCGGCCGCCTTGTGGGGGTGCCCGAACAGCCGAGCCACCATGACCAGGTTCTCCCGCCCGGTCATGGTGGGCTCGACGGCGGCGTACTGGCCGGCCAGGCCGATCTCGCGGCGCACGGCCAGGGGGTGGCGGACCACGTCGTGGCCCCTCACCCGCAACGCCCCGCTGGTCGGCGTTACCAGAGTGGCAATGGCCCGTACGAAAGTGGTCTTGCCCGCCCCGTTGGGCCCCAGGATGGCCAGCACCTGACCGGGCGGGGCCACCAGGTCGAGCCCGTCCAGGGCCTTCACCTTCCCGAAGCGTACGGTGAGGCCACTGGCTTCCAGGAGCGGCGCGTCGGCCCCCAGGCCCGGCGGGCGCTCGGCCGGGTCAGCGGTTATGGCGGTCATGGGCCTTCCTCCTCTGGTCGCTTTTGTCTCCTGGCATAGTAACTTAGAGACTAGATGTGATGCAACTAGATCTTTCCGCTCTAGTGGCATCAAGCACTAGGAGCCAGGTGGGGAGGTACGCTTGGGCCGATGGCCCGACCACCCCGCCCGAGCCCGCTGGGCCTGGCCGTACTGGGCCTCTTGGAGGTCGGCCCCCTCCACCCCTACGGGATCCAGCGGCTCATCAAGCTCTGGGGCAAGGACCAGGTCGTCAACGTCGGCCAACGCGCCAACCTGTACCGCGTCATCAACCGGCTCCACGAAGCCGGCCTGATCGCCGTCCGCCAGACCCAGCGGGACCAGCAGTTCCCAGAGCGCACCGTCTACGAGCTGACCGACGCCGGGCGTCAGGCATCGCGGGCATGGCTGACGGCCATGTTGTCCAGCTACCACAACGAGTTCCCGGAGTTCCCCGCCGCCCTGTCCTTCGTAATGCTGATGGGGCCGGAGGAGTCGCTGCGCCTGCTCGAGCGGCGCGCCGACAGCCTCCGCCAGGAGATGGCCAAGCTCGACCGTGAGCTGGCCGTCTACTCCCCGGCCCTGCCCCGGGTGACGCTGCTCGAGACCGAGTACGCCCGAGCCGTCGTCCACGCCGAGCTGGACTGGGTCAACGGGGTGACCGATGACCTGCGGGCCGGCTCGTTGACATGGGCCTACGAGGACTTCGAGGCCATCATCGTCGCCGACGAGGCATGGCGCGCCGCCGTCCACGGCCCGGCGGTCTGAGCTTCATAAAGCCCCTGTCCTGTCCGGTGCGGGGCCAATTTTTTTCAAGCGGGGATTAGGGAACGCCGGACCGGATATTGTTGGGCGCTGTTTCTCGACCGCCTTGGCCGAGATCGACATCACTGACTCAATCGCGTTATTGAAGCGACCATCAGCAATTGACGATATATGCTGTCGTCTGGTACTTGACTTGTCCGGCGGTTGCCCAGACCCCGCTATCGCAACTGGTCATCTCCCAGTTCCGTCGATTCGTCGTGAGTTGTCCGTGCGCCGTTCCAAGGATTAAAGGGGAATATCGGTGATCTCCGAACCGACGACCAAGTACCACGCCGACCGGGATTTGCGACGCCTAGCGGCCATCGTCCAGTCCTCGAGCGACCCGATCTTGTCCAGGACCATTGGAGGGGTCATTACATCGTGGAACCCGGCCGCCGAGCGGCTCTTCGGCTATAGCGCCGGCAATGTGATCGGCCAACATATATCCATCATCGTGCCGGAGCGCAAGCGCGTCGAGCTGGCTGAGACCCTCGCCGCCGTCGCCGCGGGGACGAGCGTGGAGCACCTCGAGACGGTGTGCGTGGACAACAACGGCGCCGAGCTCGACGTCGTGCTCAGCGTGAACCCGTTGCTCGACGACGACGGCCGAGTCGTGGGCGCGTCGACGGTAGCTCACGATATTACCGAGACGAAACGGGCACAGCGAGATTTATGGCGTCTGGCCGCCATAGTGGAGTCCTCCGCCGATGCCCTGGTGTCGGTGACCCTGGAGGGGTTGATCGCTTCGTGGAACCCGGCCGCCGAGCGGCTCTTCGGTTATGGCGCGCTCGAGGCTTTGGGCCGCCATATCTCCCTGGTGGTGCCGCCCGACCGGCGCCGGGAGCTGAAGGAAATCCTGGACAAGGTGGCCAGCGGGTCAAAGGTCATGGGCCTGGAGACGGTGCGGGTACGCCAAGACGGATCTGAACTGCACGTGCTGTTGAACGTCTGGCCCATGTTCGCCGCCGACGGCGAGGTGGCCGGGTCGACCATCGTCACCCACGACATGACCGCCGAGGCGCTGGCCGTCCAGGCTCGCGAGATAGCCGAGACGCGCTTTCAGGCGACTTTCCGCCGCTCCAACATCGGCATGGTCATCGCCGATCTCGACGGCACCCCGACGGCCGTCAACCCTGCCATCTGCAAGCTCCTAGGTCGCCGCCCTGACGAGCTGGTGGGCCGCCCTTGGGGTTTCTACGGCCATCCCGACGACGCCGGCCTCGTCATGGCCATGCTCGGCTACCTCCGGGGTGGGGCCGACGCCTATTCCGGCGAACAGCGGTTCCTTCGCCTCGATGGCGCCACCGTCTGGCTGCAGGTGAACGTGACCGTGGTGCGCGACGGCGGGGACAAAGCCGTTTACCTCATGACGCAGGTCCAGAACATCACCGAACGTAAGCACCTCGAAGACAAGATGCGCCACCTCGCCCTTCACGACGGCCTGACCGGCCTGCCCAACCGGGCCTTGCTCAACGACCGCCTCGACCACGCCTTGGCCAGCTCGGTGCGCTCGGCCTCCCAGATCGGGGTGATCTTTATAGACCTGGACGATTTCAAAGAAGTTAACGACGCTCTCGGGCACAGCGTCGGGGACCGCCTGCTGGTGGAGGTCAGCCGTCGGCTCCGCAAAAGCGTCCGCCCCGGGGACACCGTGGCCCGCTTCGGCGGCGACGAGTTCGTGGCCGTGTGCGCCTCGGTGACCCGCGAGTCGATGAGCGCCCTGGCCGTACGCGTCGCTCAGGCGGTGAGCGCGCCTTTCACGATCAAGGGCCGGCGGGTCCCGCTCAAGGCCAGCCTCGGGATCACCATCAGCCGTTCGGGGAGCGACGCCCAGTCCCTGCTGTCCGAGGCCGACGCCGCCATGTACCGGGCCAAGGATGCCCGGGGCGGCCCCGCTTTCTTTGACGACTCGCTGCGCCGGCAGGCCGAGGCCATGCTCGACGGAGAACGGGCGCTGCGCGCCGCCATCCACCGCGGCGAGCTGGTGGCGTACTACCAGCCGATCGTCGACCTGCGCTCGGGGGCCATGGTCGGCATGGAGGCCCTAGCCCGCTGGCACAGCGCCAAAGGCGAGGTCATCGAGCCCAACGACTTTATCCCCCTGGCCGAGGCCACAGGCCTGATCGTCGAGCTCGGCGAAGCGGTCCTCAATACGGCGGTCAGTGAAGTTGCGGCGTGGAACGCCGAAAGCCCTGGCTCTGCGCCCCTGTGGGTGAGCGTCAACCTCTCCGCCCGCCAGGTGGCCGACCCTCATTTGACTGACCTGGTCATAGACCTGCTCGGGCGCCATGGCCTGCCCCCCCGCCTGCTCCACCTGGAGGTCACCGAGACCGCCGTCATGGAAGACATCAACAGGTCGATCTCCGTCCTGGAGGAGCTGAGGACCTTCGGCGTGCAGTTGTCCCTTGACGACTTCGGGACGGGCTACAGCTCCCTGTCTTATCTGAGGCAGCTCCCCGTCGACACGCTGAAGATCGACCGCTCGTTCATCGTGAACCTTGGGAGCGACCAAAACGCGTCCATCGTCAACGCCATCGTCAGGCTTGCCCACGCCCTCGACCTGTTCTGTGTGGCCGAAGGAGTCGAGACCGAGGGCCAACGGGCCACCTTGAGCGGCCTCGGCTGCGACTTCGGCCAGGGTTACCTGTGGAGCCGTCCCCTCCCACCCCCCGCCGCCCGGGACTGGGCCCGTTCGCACGAGCCCTCTGCGGCCAGAGCCACCAGAGCCGAGCTCAGTCTGAGCTGAACGACAGCGCCGACGTCACGCCGGCGCCCATGCGCAGGTCGCGGGGCGGGATGAGAACAGCCCCCGATCGTGATTACTGTGCAGGAGGGCGACCGGGAGGACGACATGGCCATGAGACATAGGGGCGCGATGACCGCCGGCACGTTGGGGGCCGGACAGTGGCCCCGGCCCGTCCGCGCCGCGTTGGCGGGGGTGGCCGTGGCTGGGGCGTTGTCCGTCGGTCTTTCCGGGTGCGGGTCCTCGCCCGTCGCCACCGTCAAGCTGTCAGTGTCCTCGGGCCCGGCGGGCACAGTGGTCGACATCAGCGGGACGGCCGGCAAGGGCTGCGCCCTGGACAAGAACTGGTTCGGTTTCGACTTCGAGCGGTCCGGCCCGACCAACGCCGGCCCGTTCACCGAGATGACTACGCCCCCGGCCACGAACGGCTCCTGGTCGGCCATCTTCGAGGTCCCTTCGTACTTGGGCGGGTCATCGCCGCGGGGCCCGGGGGCGCTGGTCGTTCCCGGCCACTACCAGGTGTTCGCCCCGACATGCGAGAAGGGCAAGGCAGCTACGGCCCCGTTCACCGTGACGGCGGCGACCTCCGCTCCGGGCACCAATTACGTGGCCATGGCCGTCACGCCTGATGGCCAGGGGTACTGGCTGGTGCAGGCGGACGGTGGGGTGAACGCCTACGGGGACGCGCACTCGTTCGGGTCGCTGACGGCCGAGAAGATCACCCCGAGCGCCCCCATCGTCGCCGTCGGCCGCACCTACGACGACAAGGGCCTATGGTTGGTCGGCCGCGACGGGCACGTGTACGACCTCGGTGACGCCGCCCCGTACGGTTCGTTGCCGGCCGCCGAGGCCAGTCTGGCCCCGGTCACGGGCATGGCCGTGACCCCCGACGGCAAGGGGTACTGGCTGGTGAGCGCCAGCGGGCACGTCTACACCTTCGGCAACGCCACCAGCGACGGTTCCCCCCCCACCGACAATGCCCCCTACGACGCCATCGGCACCCGTAACGGCGGTGGCTACATAGTCACCTCGGCCAGCAACGGCGGCGTGTACCCGTACCCGGGCGGCACCCTGGTGTACTACGGGCCGGGTTCGGCCCTGTCCGGCTGGCTCGTCGGCACCGCCGTCAGCCCCAGCGGCAACGGCGCGTGGGAGGCGGGCCTCGACGGTGGGGTGGAGACGTACGGCGACGCCAAGTTCTTCGGGTCCGTGCCCGGCTCCAACGTGACCTTGAAGGCCCCCGTCACGGCCATCGCCGCACTTCCCAATGGCCTCGGGTACTGGCTGCTGGGCGCCAACGGCACCGTGTTCAGCTACGGCGCCGCCCACTTCTTCGGCCCCTCAGCACCGGCGAGCTGAACAGTGGGGGCGGGGCCCGATGAGCTCGAGACCGCCCTTCTCCACGAGGTGCAAGAGCGGCTGGACGGGTGGCGCTCCGAGTTCGCCGGCCGGCCCCAGCTCGAACGGCGCCGCCTGCTCCTCCTGGCCCTGGAGCGAGAGCAGGTGGTGGCCGTCGCCTATCGGGAGGAGGCCGTGGCCGGGAGGGTGGCGGCGCTCGAGGTCGACGATGACGCCCGCGCCTGCATCCGCCAGACCCTGGTGTGGATCTGGAAGGACGAGCAACTGCACGCCGAGTTCGTCCGGGGGGCGCTCCTACGGGCCGGCGGGCTGGGGCCGGCGGCCGTGGTGTACGGGCGCCAGGTACAGGGAGCGCTGTCGGGCTGGACGTCGGCCACCTCCAACCACCGTGACCCCCGCACGGCCCCGTTCCGGGCGGGCGCCGCCGGGCTGCTGGTGGCCGTGGGCGCGGCCACGGGGCAGGTCCCCCCCGTCCTGCGCCGCCAGCTGCGCTATCAGACCTTCCGGCACTACTGCCGGCTCAACGCCGCCCTCGAAGCCAGCGCCGAACTGGCGTACAGGCGCCTGGCCGAAGTGCCCGCCGGCCCGATGGAACAAACTGCCTTCGCCCGCATCCGGGACGACGAGGCCCGTCACGCCGCCGCCTTCCGGCTCCTGGCCGGTGCCCTCGGCGAAGACGACCGGCTGACCGCGCCCCTCGCCGTGGCCGACTTGGTGGCCGGGCTCGGGGCCATCAGCACCTGGTTCGTGCCCGCCCACCTTCGCCCCGCCCTCCCGAACGGCCCTGAGCGCCGGCCCCGGGGCTTTGGTTCCCGCCAGGCCGTTGTCGTGCGCCACGGGCGTGCCGGCACCGACAAGGCAGGCGTACTGGAGGAGTGCTTGGACCGAGCCGGCCTGGGCGATATAGCCGCCGGCGCGGCATCGGCGGCAGTCCGGGTCAGTTTCATGCTCGGTTACGACCGCCGGGACCGTTCCAATGTCTCGAGCCCCGAGATGGTCGAGATCCTGGCTCGTTACCTCCGCCGTCACGGCGTGGGCGACGTGGCCGTCCTGGAGGCGCCGACCGTCTACGGCAATGACTACGCCCACCGTTCGGTGGCCGAAGTGGCCGCGTACTTCGGCTTCGTTTCGCCCACTTACCGGGTCGTCGACATCAGCCAGGACCTGGAGCCGTTCACCTACCAGCGTGGCTTCGCCGAGCACGCCATCAGCAAAACGTGGCACGAGGCCGACGTCCGCGTCGTGATGCCGAAGCTCCGTACCGCTCCTACCGACTTCGCCCACCTCAGCCTGTGCACCCTGGAGGGCACCAGCGGGCGCATCGACGACACCGTCTACGCCGACCGTCAGGTCGACTACCGCTCGGCCACCATGATGGTGCTCGACGTGGCCCCGCCGGACTTCTCGGTCGTGGACGGCTGGGAGCCCGTGGCCGACGGGCCCTTCGGGGTCATGGGCTGCCACCGTCCCGCTCAGGTCCGCTACATGTACGCCGGTGCCGACGCCTTGTCCGTCGACGAGGTGGTCCTGGGCGACCTCGGGGTCACCGACCCGCGCCAGGCCCCGGTACTGCGCATGGCGTACCACTGGTTCGGCCTGGCCCCGGCGTCGGTGCCCGTGGACGGCCAACGCCCCGACCTTCACGGCCAGCTGCGCGGCGCCCACGCCTCCCGGTGGTGGCGGGCCCTCGGGTTACTGTCCGGGCCCGTGTACGTCTATCTCAGTCAGGGAGGGCGGGTCTTCGTGCCCGCTTTCGACACGACGGCCTTCCCCCCCCGTCGGCCCGTCGGCGCCGGCGTTAGGGCCGTACAGTGGGCCACCCAACGCGCCTTCGGCCTTGCGGGCGCCCTACGCGCTCCCGTACGCCGACCGAGCCTCTACAGGACCGCTAGCTACAGGACGGCGATCTCCAGGCCGAGGCCGTCGATAACTTCGACGTTGGGGAACCGGCTCAGCAGCACCCCCGGCAACAAGATCTTGGAGCGGCGCACCCCGGAGCCGATCAGGACGACGTCGGCCTGCGCCACCCGACGGTCGACCAGCACGGGCCACTCGATAGGCAAGCCGATCGGCGTTATCCCCCCGTACTCCATGCCCGTCAGGGCGACGGCACGGTCCATGGAAAGGAACGACGCCTTGCGGACATCGACGAAACGCCTGACCACCCCGTTGACGTCGGCCCGGGTACTGGCCAGCACCACGCAGCTGGCCAGCCGCTCGCTCCCCTCCCGCTTGCCGCCGACCACGACGCAGTTGGCCAGCGCGTCGGGGTCGACCCCGAACTCCAGTTGCGTGGCCGCCGTGTCCGAGACAGCCGGGTCGATCTCGACCACCCCGACGTCGTCGAGCAAGCCCGCCTGCACCAGGGCCGCTCGCGTCGTCTCGGCCACCAGGTCGGGACGGAGGGCCACGGGGCCGCTCAGCAAAGAGCCGAGCTTGAAGGTTCCCGTCATAGTCGTCCCGTCATAATCGTGCCGTCATGATCGTCCCGTCATAATCGTCCCGTCGCCCCGTCATAATCGTCCCGTCGGCGGCAGGCCGGCCCGCGGGTGGCCGGCGAGGTGCAGCCACCCGCGGCATGGGCAATGCCTAACCGACGATGGTCAATTTCGACTTCACCGTCGGCCCGCCGCTGACGGTGATGGTCTCGGTGACCTTGATCGTGTGGTGCTTGGCGCCGGCCACGAGATGCTTGCCGTCGGTGAGCAAACCGACCGAGATGGTGCCGGTCTTGCCGCTGGCCACCTTGTACTTACTGTGGCCGACCTCGGTCTTCACATCGACAAGAGTTATGACGCCGCTGCACGCTACGACTTTGCAGTCGACCTTCAGTTTGACAACACCCTTGGCCACGGTGACCGATTTCGTGCCCGAGCTGACGGCCGGTTTGGGCTTCGGCACCGTCGTGGTCGTGGGTGGCACGGTCGTGGTGGTGGTGGGAGTGGGCGTCAGCCCGCCCACGTGGCCCTCCAGGGTTATCGAATAGGTACTGGAGGCGAGGCTCGGGTTGATGACGTCCTGGATGGAAAGTGACAGCAGATCGCCGGAATTGATGGTGTTAGCCACCGTGACGACGACGTCGTTGGTACCGCCACCGCTTACGGCCGACACCGGGGCCGAGCCCGTGGGGGTCGTGGTGTCGTCGATGCCGTAGAAACCGGCGCTATTGGGGAAGACCGTCCCCGAGGGGGCGACGATGGTGATGGTGCCCGAGCCACCGGCCAGCTCCGCCGTAGCACTGAGGTTGGTGATCGAATAGCTAGCGAGCGAGCTCGTAGTAGTGGGGCTGACGCTCACGTTCACACCGGGGCTGGCGCTGGCCCCGATGGTGTACGGGGCCGCCGCTATCGGCAGCGCGTCCCCGGTGGTCGACACCTTGAAATCATTTATGGTCGCCGCCGGTGGGTTGACGACATTGGCCAGGGTGACGGTGATGAAGTCCCCGGCGACGATGGGACTGGCTATGGGGATGTCGGCCGTCCCGTCGGCCAGGACCAACCCGCTGGCCACGAAATGCGTGTTCTCCGTGGTGTCGGCGACTTCGACCCCGGTGACGGCGGAGAAGTTGGTCGGCCCTGTCGTCTCGCTGAGGAAGATCTCCCCGCCCACGTTGACCGCGCTGGAGGCCTTGAAGCTGACGTTGTAGTTGGTCGTCGCTCCCGCCAACGTCGACGAGGGGGAAACGGTGACGGCGGACACGGAGTTGCCGAAGGTGATCGCGCTTGTCGTCACGCTGGTCCCGTTGCCGGGTTCGACGATGATGGAGTCGGACTGGTTGTTCGAGGTGACGGCCGGGTTGGTCCCCGTCGCCACGATATTGAGCGTGTCCCCCTCGGCCAGGGCGTCGGTCAGGGTCAAGGTGACGCCGTTGCCGGCCACGACGGCTGATGAGACGGGGTCGGACGAGGCCGAGCCGCCCGGGGGGGTGATGGTGACGCTGTAGCCGGCCACACCGTTGTACCAGGAGAGGTCCTCGGTGCCGGCGGTGACCACGGCTTCAAGGAAAAGGGTGGTGGCATCTCCGGTCAGACCGGACACGGTTATGCCTGTGATCGTGTACTGCGCGTTGTCGCCGAAGCCGTACATCGAGGCGGTGAGGTTGCCCGCCGACGTGCCGACGGAAATGGTGTTGGACGTGGCCAGTGTGCCGTTGCTCGAAGTTGACACCGTGAAAAAGAACGTGCCCGTGCTCGGGGGCGCCTCGGCGCTGAAGTACACCTCGACAGTGCTGCCGGCGCCGATGTTGCACGAGCTGCCCAGTTCGATGCTGATCCCGGAGCTGAGGTCCGTGCCGAGGCCCCCGGCACCGCCCGTACCCGACTGGATGCACGGGGCCCCGACGAGGTTGATGTTGGCCGGGACTGAGTTAAGGGCCTCCGACGGCGCCACCGTGATGTAGCTGTCGCTCGTCCCCGACAAAGCCGAAGCGGAGGTGAAGGTCACCTCGAAGTTCGCGGACGCGGCCGCGCCGACGCTGACGGGCGTCGCCTCCACCGTGCTCACCCCACCGGAGGGGGTGCCGATGGTGTAGTAGTTGCTGGTGACGTCGGCGTACGCCGGCGCCGCGGCGATGGCCAGCCCGGCGCACAGCGCGCCGGTGGTCAGGACGACCGCCACCGCCACCAACCGGGGGCGGCGCTGCCCTCGCCTCGTCGCCGGTCCGGAAAGATCTCGCTTTTGCATATGGTCCCGCTTTCTCGTTAGTGGTGCAGGTCCGCCCCCCGAACGGCGACCGCGACGGCCCCTCTACCTCGGAGCAAAGACTACCTGCTCACATGGACAGTTCGGGATAGTGTCATGGCCATGCCAACGCGGCCCAAACGCGCCCACAAAGTCGAGAGGACGGTCCTCGACAACGGCCTCAAGGTCCTGGCCGTCCCCGACCCGACGGTCCCCCTGGTCGGTGTGGCCGTCGTCTATAACGTGGGCTTCCGCTCCGAACCCGAGACCAGGACGGGGTTCGCCCACCTCTTCGAGCACATGATGTTCCAGGGGTCCGCCCACGTCGGCAAGATGGAGCACGGCCGCCTCATCGAGTCGGCCGGCGGCCGGCTGAACGGTCACACCCTGCCCGACCTCACCGCCTACTACGAAGCGCTGCCTGCCTCCGCCCTCGAGCTGGCCCTGTTCCTCGAGGCCGACCGCATGGCCTCGTTGTCCGTTTCCGAGGAGAACCTCCGCAACCAGGTGGCGGTGGTGAAGGAGGAGATCAGGGTCAACGTCATGAACCGGCCCTACGGGGGCTTCCCCTGGATCTCGCTGCCGGCGCTGGCCTTTACCTCCTACCCCAACGCCCACAACGGTTACGGCGACTTCACCCACCTCGAGGAGGCGACCGTCGGCGACAGCGAGGAGTTCTACGCCACCTACTACAGCCCCGGCAACGCCGTGCTGGCCGTGGTCGGGGCGTGCACCGCCGACGAGGTCTTCGCCTTAGCGCAGCGCTACTTCGCCCCCATCAGGCGCCGGAGGGTACCCAAGCGCGGGCCCTGGCCCGAACCCCGCCCTGACGCCGAGCGCCACCGGGTCATCGACGACCCCCTGGCCCCCCAGCCCGCCTTCGCCGTCGGTTACCGCACCACCGACCCCGTCGGCGACCTCGACCGTTACGTCGTCTACGACGTGCTCGCCAGCCTGCTGGCGGGCGGCGATTCCAGCCGGCTCCGCTCCCGGCTCATCTACCGGGACAACAACGTGACCGACGTCTCGTGCCAGCTGGGGACGTTCGGGCAGGACGCCTTTTTCGTCCGTGACCCGACCCTGCTCCAGGTCATCGTTTTCCATCCCGGGACAGCGACCACCGAGGCCCTCCTCCAGGCCATCGACGAAGAGATCGGGCGCCTGGCCAAGGACGGCCCTGACCACCAGGAACTGGCCCGCGTGGTCAACACCTCGTCGGCCGACCTGTGGAGGAGCCTCGACTCGCTGATGGACCGTGCCCACATAGTCGCCTCGGTCGAGACCGTTCACGGCCGCGCCGAGCTGGTCGAGGAGCTCGCCCCCCGCCTCGCCGCGGTAAAGGCGGCAGACGTGGCCGGGGCGGCGACAGACCTGCTCTCCCAGCACCGGGCCGTCCTCGAACTACAGCCGGCGGGGAACTGACATGGCCCCGCCCACCACCACTCGTGCCTCCTCGCCCGCCACCAAGCCGGCCGCCCCAACCACCGCCAAGCCTGCCGCCAAGCCCGCCACGGGGCCGGCGGCCAAGCCTGCGGCCCGGCCCACCACCCGGCCCCCGATCGGGCGCCTGACCGCCCCGACGGCACCCCGGCTCCTCGAAGGGGCCCTGCCCGGCGGCGTCCATGGCCTGGTCGTGCGGCGCCCGTCCCTGCCTCTGGTGGAGCTGCGCCTAGCCGTCCCCCTGGGCGTCGAGCAGATCCGCAAGCCCGCGCCCGTGAGCATCTTTTCCCGGTCCCTGTTCGCCGGGACCGACCGCCACGACCGGGTGTCGCTGGCCGGGGCCATCGAGGACCTGGGCGGCAGCCTCGACGCCCACGTGGGCGAAGACCGGGTCATCGTGAGCGGGGCCGTCCTGGCCGAGCACCTGAAGGAGCTCCTCGGGCTGCTCGTCGAGGTCCTCAGTGGCGCCAGCTACCCGGCGGACGAGGTCAAGGCGGACCGCAACCGGGCCGCCGACGAGACGGTGATCGCCCTCAGCCAGCCCGAAGTCGTGGCCAGCCAGGCCCTGCGGCGGCGGTTGTTCGGCAGCCACCCTTACGCCACCCCGATCCCGCCCCCCTCCGCTCTGCGGCGGGTCGACGCCGCCGCTCTGCGGGCCCTGCACCCGGTCGTGCTCGACCCCGCCGGCGCCCACCTGGTGCTGGTGGGCGACCTGCAGCCCAGCCGTGCCCTGGGCCTGGCCGAAGAGGCCATGGCCGGTTGGCCGGTCTCCGCAGCGGCCCCGGACCGCGATTTGCCGCCGGTGCCGGCGGCCCGTCCGGGCCCCATCGACCTGGTCCCCCGGCCGGCCAGCGTCCAGAGCAACCTGCGCCTGGGGGGCAGCTACGCCCGCCTGGGCGAAGCGGACTGGCCCGCCGCCATGCTGGCCGAGCAAGTGCTCAGCGGGATGTTCAGCTCGCGGGTCGTCGCCAACATCCGGGAACGCAACGGCTACAGCTATTCGCCCCGCAGCTTCGTCCGCCACGGCCGGGCCGGCTCCTCGTTCACCCTGGCCGTCGATGTGGCCTCGGCGGTCACGGCCCCCGCCCTGGTCGAGATCTTCTACGAGCTCGGCCGCCTGGCGGCCCTGGGGATCAACGATGACGAGCTCGAAATGGCCCGGCGCTATTCGGTGGGCCGCTTCAGCTTCGACACCGCCTCCCTGCCCGGCCTGGCCACGACCCTGGCCAACCTGGCCATCAGAGGCGTCGACCTCGGCTTCCTCACCGCTTACCCCAAGGCGGTCATCGCCACGACCAAGGACGAGGTGGACGAGGCAGCCCGGCGCTACCTTTCCCCCAGCCGGCTGGTGACCGCGGTGGTGGGCGACCCCGAGGTGGTGGCCGGCCCCCTGGCCGCCCTGGGCGAAATAGCTTTTCGGTCCTGACGGCCCGTTCTCGGCGCCGCCCCGGCGCCGGTCGTTATCAGCGCCCGTAGTGGTCTCCTCCCGGGGTGCCCGGGCGGGCCCACTAGCGTTCTTCCCATGTCTTTACCCACACTCCGGACTTTCTCCTGCTCCTCGCGCCGGGCGGTGACGGCCCTGAGCAAGCCGGTGACCGCCACTCTGGTGACCGCCGCGCTCGTGGCCGGCACGGTCGTGGCCGGCACGGTCGTGACCGGCGCCCTCGTACTGACGCTCGGCGCCGGCGAAGCCGCGGCTGGGGCGCCGCCGACGGTGAGCTCGCTTCTGGCCGCGGCCAAGGCGGCCATCGCCAAGGAGGGCGCCGTCCACCTGGAGGTCGACTCGAAGTCCACCACATCGGCCAACAATGAGAAGGTGGTGGCCGACTTGGGCAAAAAGAGCGGGACCGAGTCCATCTCGACCGGGGCGGACGCCGTGACGATCGTGGTGACCCCCGCCTATGGCTATGTCTCGGGGAACCCCGGGGGCCTGGCCAAGATCGTCGGGCTGACCTCGGCCGAGGTCAAAAAGGTCGGCCGCAAATGGATAACGCTCAAGGCCGGTAGCAGCCAGTACACCAGCATCGCCACCGACATCCGGATCTCCTCGGTCCAGACCGTGCTCCCCCAGGCCAAGGGCACGACGCTGTCGGTCGACACGGCCCTCCCCGTCCATCTGTACGTCCTTTCCTGGACGACGGCGGCTTCGAGCTCGAACCCCAAGCTGAGCAGCACCATCACTTTCCCGGTGGCGGGCGCCACCCTGCCCATCCAGGAGGTCACCACGGCCAAGGGCTCCAAGGAAACGGTAACGCTGTCCAAATGGGGCGAGTTCGTAAATATCGTGAGCCCCCCGCTCAGCCAGACCATCCCCTACTCGAAGGTCTCGGGCTGAGCACTCCCGCCCTCGTCCGGACCTCGCCGCCCGGCCGCACTAGAGGCTGATCATGCCCTCCGGCGGTCACCGGGCGGCGGCCCTGGAACTGGGCCGACGCGACGCCGTGCTGGCCAAGCTCGTCCAGTTGGTGGGCCCGCCGAAGATACGGCCCCCGCAGCAGACGCACTTCGCCGCCCTGGTCCGTTCCGTGGTCTACCAGCAGCTGGCGGGGGCGGCGGCCAACGCCATCCACGGCCGGCTGGTGCTCGCCCTGGACGGCGACATGTCCCCCGGGGCTTTTTTGGCCCTACCGCCCGAGACGCTGCGGGCTGCCGGGTTGTCGGCCAACAAGTCGGCATCGCTGCGCGACCTGGCCGCCAAGGTGCTCGACGGCACCGTGGTCCTCGACCCGCGCCGCCTGGGCCGGGAAAGCGACGAGGAAGTGATCGCCAGGCTCTCCACGGTGCGGGGCATCGGTCGCTGGACGGCCCAGATGTTCCTGCTCTTCCAGTTACGCCGCCTCGACGTGTGGCCGGCCGGCGACCTCGGCGTGCGCCGGGGCTACGGCCTGGCCTGGGGTGTACCGATGCCGAGCGAGCGCCAGCTCGGGCCCCTGGGGGACCCCCTGCGGCCTTACCGTTCGGTCGCCGCCTGGTACTGCTGGCGCGCTTGCGAGCTGTACACCCTCTGAGGTGCCCGTGCCACCGGCGCCGGCTGTGCGCACCGAAGGCCTGACCAAGCACTTCGGGACCGTGACCGCCCTGCGGGACCTCGACCTCGAGATCGCGCCGGGCGAGGTGTTCGGCTACCTCGGCCCCAACGGCGCCGGCAAGACCACGACGATCCGTCTCTTGCTCGGCCTG
Source organism: Acidimicrobiales bacterium (assembly GCA_052325485.1). GTDB lineage: Bacteria > Actinomycetota > Acidimicrobiia > Acidimicrobiales > Palsa-688 > Fen-671. The sequence continues at coordinate 22,595 of JBKQUU010000136.1, forward strand.
GTCCAGCCGAGCGCCGGAAAGGCGGAGGTCTACGGGCTCAACTGCCAGGACCAGATGGTCGAGGCCCACCGCCACCTGGCTTATGTGCCCGGCGAAGCCAACCTGTGGCCCTCCCTCACGGGCGCCGAGACTCTCCACCTCCTGGGCCGAGTGCAAGGCCGGGTCGACACCGCCTACCGGGACCAACTGGTCGAGCGCTTCGACCTTGACCCCTCCAAGAAGGTCCGCCAGTACTCCAAAGGCAACCGCCAGAAACTGGCCCTCATCGCCGCCCTCATGTCCCGGGCCGACCTGCTCGTGCTGGACGAGCCCACCAGCGGCCTGGACCCGCTGATGGAGCAGACCTTCCGCCAGTGCGCCCGCGAAGCACACCACCGGGGCCAGACGATCTTCCTGTCCTCGCACATCCTGAGCGAGGTGGAGGCCCTGTGCGACCGGGTGGGGATCCTGCGCAACGGCGTGCTCGTAGAAATGGGGGCCCTATCGGACATGCGCCATCTCTCCGCCCTCAGCGTCCAGGCCACCTTCGACGGTCCCGTCCCCGACCTCTCCCGCGTCCCCGGGGTCAGCGCCCTGGAGGTGACCGGCGACGTCGTCCGCTGCCAGGTGCACGGCCCCATGGAGCCCCTGTTGAAGGTGCTGGCGGCGGCCGGCGTCAAGGAGCTCTTGAGCCAGGAGCCGTCCCTGGAGGAACTGTTCCTGGCCCATTACGGGACAGGGACCGACGGGACAGGGACCGACGGGACAGGGACCGACGGGACAGGGACCGACGGGACAGGGACCGACGGGACAGGGACCGACGGGACAGGGACCGACGGGACAGGGACCGACGG
>JBKQUU010000137.1:0-15168 GCA_052325485.1 Acidimicrobiales bacterium
CTGGCCGGCGCGCCGGGATAGTCGGGGGGCCAGATGTATGGGAGATCGTGATGTGGGTCGAGGACCTGGCCGCTGAGGAGGACCCAGTGGCCGTTCTCGTCGAGGAGTCGGCCTTGGCCAGGGCACAGGTGGATGCGGCTCTGCGCTACCGAGCCATGTACCCGGGCGAGGTCGACGCCCGGATCGAACTGCACCGCCAGGAAACAGCCGCCTCGTCGAGATCTTGAAGCTGCTCCTCGACGAAATGTACCCGCCGGCGCTGGCCGAGGCGCTCCGCTCCGGGGGCATTGACGCCTGCACCGTTGCCAAGGCGGGGTTCGCCGGTCGGTCCGACCTTGACGTGATGGCCACCGCCGTGACGGAAGGCTACGTGCTGGTCACCGAGAACGTCGCCGACTTCGTTCGCATAGCCAGCGACCATCTGAGCACCGGTGGGCACCACCCGGGCGTGCTCGTGGCGCTCTCGTCCCGGTTCTCACATCGTCCCAGCGGGCTCAACGCCATCGCCGCCGCGGTCCACGCTGTCGCCCGCCAGGACCTCGATGACCGGCTCATATACCTGGCGCCACCGCGCTCGAAGAAGAAGACCTCTCGCCCACCCGGCCGGGCGCCGCCGTCTCCATGCTGACGAGGGCACAGTCATCGGCCTTGAAATCTCCCGAGCGTTCGTATAGCAATGGTGCCACTTCAAGCACTGTGCTATACTTGCTCCAAATGCTTGACAATGTAGTTCGTGACCTTGAAGAGCTGGGCGCCCAGGTGACTGTGACCGAGGACCCGGCCCTGCCCTGGTTTGACGCCATTTTCGACCTCAGCGTGGACGACCGTACCGCGCAGTTCGTCGTCGAGGAGAAGCGCCGCTGCCCCTACCCCGGCGAACTCAGCCAGCTGCTCGATCGGGCCGTCCTCGTCCCCGGAGCCGTGCCCATGCTGGTCGCTCCCGGCGTGACCGCCACCGTGGCCGAGCGACTGGTCGGTGCCGGCTGGTCATGGGCTGACGGCGAGGGGAGCTTTGACCTGCGGGCCCCGGGCTTGCGCCTGCGGCAACGGGCCGTACAGCGACGCACTGACCATCCCGCCCCCACCACCCTGCCCCGGGGCCCGGGCAGCTGGGGTGTCATCCGCTCCCTCATCGCGGCCCCGGGGCTGGCGGTCGAGGTGTCGGCCTTGAGGAGCCCGCGTCACATTACGGCCGCGCGGACGTACCAGGTCCTGGAGAAGCTCAGCGCTCTTGGGCTCGTCGAGCCTGCCCAGCGTGGATCCTGGCGGCCCGACAAGGAGGGCCTCCTGGACCGCTACTTAGCCGAGTACCCCGGCCCCGGCGGCTCAGTGAGCTACCTCTACAGCCTGGACGAGCCGCTTGAGCTGGCCTGCCGGGCCTCTGGCACTGCGACCGGGGTCGTCATCTCGGGCGACGTCGGCGCCGACCTGTTGGTCCCCTGGCGCCGGCCTGACCACCTGGTGGCCTATAGCGGCTCGGGCGCCTTCTTAGACAAGCGGCTCGGCGCCACCCCGGCCCACGGCCGCCACGACTCCAACATCACCTGGCGGGTACCGGAGGACACCAGCATTTTCTACCTGGCCGGCCCGGTCTCCATAGAAGGCGCCGAGGTGATGGTCGCCGACCCGGTGCATCTCATCTGGGAGCTGGGCGCCTTGGGTGGCGACGACCGGCTCGAAGCGGCCGAGAAGCTCCGCACGTGGCTACTTTCCCGCTGAACGACCTTGTGCTCGGGGCAGCTTCAGTAGCTGACGACCTCGGGTTTGTCGCCCTGGCTGATGTGGCTCTCGCCTGCGAGGGCATCGAGGCTCTCGTCATCGGCGGCCACATGGTCCAGCTGCACGTTTACCGCTGGGGCCTTGGCGCCGAGCTGTACCGCCAGACCCAAGACGCAGACTTGGGCATGGGCCGCCTCGCCGCCAAAGACCCCGGCGTCACCGACCGGCTCAGGGACCCCGGTTACCGGCGCACGGCTGGGAACGTCTTTGAGCGCGACGTTGGTGACATCTCTGTCGCTGCCCCCGAAGGCCGGCCCCACTGCGCCGTGGTCGAGGTGCTGGTACCCACGTACACGAGCCGGGCCCGCCATAGCCTTTGGCTCGGTCACCACCTCACCACTGCCGAGGTCCCCGGCCTAGCCGAAGCGCTCAAACGTCCCGCTGTCACCTGCCAGCTCCGCCTGACCCGCCTCAACAACCAGGTCCTGGAGACGACCGTCTCCCTGCCTGATGAGGTCTCGGCCCTTGTGCTGAAGGTCCTCGTGCGAGGCGAAAGGCTAGAGGACCGCGATGCGGTCAACATCTGGCGCTGCACCGAGGTGCTGATGACCGCCGGCCTTGACCTTTCGTCCTTGAGCGGCAAGACCGGCAACTCGGTGCGGGGCTACCTGCGAAGCTCGGTGGCGGACCGCAACGGCCAGTTCATCCAAAGCATTGTGCGATACAGGGGCCTGTCGGCCGCCGCCGGGGATGCCCTGCACACCCGCATGCGGGCCACTGTCGCTCGTCTGACTGGAGCGGACCGGGCCTAGGCCAGACATCGCTGCCCTAGCCGACAAACACTTACGGCACCCGTGGAGCCCGTCCGGGTGCAATGCCCATGTCCACGTTATCCCTAGCCTGGATTATTCATCCCTAGCCGCCGAGGGCTCTCAAGGTTCGTAAACGGCTCGTCCAGGCCTGGCAACGGCGGTTGCTGAGGGTGCCCGAAGCGTCCGCGCACCGGATTTGGGTGTCGCGATGAGCGTTTTGGGGGCCGTGACGGTTGGGTTATGAGCCATCAAGGCGCGCTTGACCTGGGGTAGGCACGACGGGACAGGCCGCCGGGCGCGACCGTGAACGCAGAGCGGGTTTGGCGAGGGCTCAGGTGCTGAAGTGCATCGCTCCGAGGCGCTCGAAGGCCCTGGCTAGGGCCTTTACCCAGGGCCAGGTGGCGTCGAGGCGTAAAAAGCTGCGCCGGCCGGTGCGGGCCAGGCGCCCGGCGACGTGAAAGAGGCAGTAGCGCAGCCTCTTGGGCTCGGCTTTTGCCAGCTCGCCGTCCAAGCACAGGCGTTGGGACCATGTGAGCAGGTCCTGGGCGATCAGCACGACGAGCACCCAAGCGGCGTTGAAAGAGGAACTGTGGCCCGGGAAGTGCAACAGGCCGGTGGCTTTGGCATCTTTGATGCGGTCCTCGACGTGGGCGTGGCCGCGGTGGCGGGCTTCAAGGTAGACGATGTCCTCGTCCGCCGAGTTGGTTATGAAGACCTGGTGGCGCCAGCCCTCGGGGTCGAAGAGGTTGAACTGGGCGCCGACATGGGGCTCCTCCCGCCTACAGATCGCCCTGGTGCCTGCCGGCCAGGCGGAAAGGTCCAGGTAGGCGGTGACCTCGGCCACTCCCGCACCCTCGCGGTCCTCCATGTCCAGGGTCATGGGGACCGCCCAGGCGCCCGCCGGTACGTCGGTGATGGCCAGGCGCACGGCCTCGGTGACGTCGAAGCCGATCGAGAAGCAGAAGCCTTTTGCCACGATGGCGTTGAGGAAGCCGTGGGCCGCGCCCGCCGAACCGGCACGGACCAGCACTTCCACGCCGTCTTCAGGGTCGTCTTGCTCCGTCGGGACCGGCAGTTGGCTGACTGCTTGCTCCAGCAGGTCGATGTGGTCGGCCGCGGTGTTGGCCCCCGCAGACCCCGGCCGGAACTTGCCGGCGAAGGCTTCATGGGTCTGGTCGCAGTAGACGAACAAAGGGTGGAAGCCGCAGCCTTCCTTGTACGTCGGCTCCGCACCTTCCTTGTCGTCGGTGTGCACGTCGACCAGGGTGGCATCGAAGTCCAGCGTCACGTGCTTGGTCCCAGGAGCGAGCCCCGCCGCCCAGGCCCTCGCCCTCGAAGCCGCACGGGCAGCCTGAAGTTTTGCCAACAAGTCCTCGTCGATGGCATCGAGCAGGCGCCAAGCTGTCGGCTGGGAAGCCACCTCCCCGAACAGGCCGGGCTGGTCACGCAGCACCTTCAAGTCCGAGACGAACTCGTAACCGTCGGCCAGCATGACGGCCAGGTCCACCAGCACCTGCCCAGGGGCGTGACGGCGGGGGCCCTTCACGATCGGTGCCAGCGCTACCGACAGGTCAGCGGCAAGACCGGAGCCTTCAGCCAGCCCGGCCAGCAACCGGGCGCCTGAGTGGCTCACCAGCCCTTGGCCGTCGGTGGTCACCTTCAGCCTCGGCAAACTACGACCAGCGGGCTGGCAGCGGCTACGCTTCACTTTCAAGGTGACCCTCCTGGTAGGGGGTTTGAACTGCGGAAAGTCCATTTTCCCTTACCAGGCGGGCACTTTGGCGGATGCCCATCTACGTCAGGCCAGCGGGTGAATAGTCGCGGTTAGCTGGACCTGGGTCTATATGGTTCCGGGACGCCCGGACATTGATCAAGAATGCCCGAGGCGTGTCTTCGGCTAGCTGTCGGGCGATGGTGTTCTCGTATGTTGTCACTAGGACCTGTGCCGGGCTTCCGCCTTGGCACGCGGTGGCGAGACTTGCGGCTACTGCGTGGCGCAGCTGTGGGTCCAGGTGCTCAAGAGGCTCATCGAACCATGCGAATGGCAATTTCGTAGTCGACGTGTCGAGATAACCAGGAGGTGCGTGACGATGCGCGCCCAGATGCGCTCGCCGTCACTGACAATTGTCAGCCAAGCTCTTGGCCAGCTTCGGTGCGGACTATGCTTCCATCTGACCTGAGCTTGAGGCCATCGTTCGCGAACAAGCGCTTCCAGCGCCACCTGACTTCGTCGGCGACCGGCTCTATCAGCTCGTCCGTAACCTTCGTGACCGCTTGGCGGAACGCAAGCGCCGCTGCGCTCGTGATCGCCTCACGGCGGTATGTGATGTGCAGGAGCCTTGGGGCAGAGACCTCGGGCGATCGTCCTGTCGATGACCTATTGGACCTTGCGCTGGCCCATGAACGGGTCCGAGCGGGGTTGACAACATCATCCTCAGTGGCCAGCCCCGTGACCCTCCTGCCTGAGCCGCTCGATGGCCTCCGGCAAGGAAACATCCCTATCGGCGCGTGGGAAATCCTCGCGGCGGTTGAGGTGCGGGAATGGCCCATCGGGTGCGGCGACCCCTAGGGCCTCGCACAGTGGCCCCCAACCGTCCTCGGGCTGCCATTCCACGAGACGTCCGGACGGCGCCGAGGCGCGGACCTCAGCATTGTGACGCTCGTAGGCGGCAATGGCGGCGTTCTTGTCTGTCCAGCGCGGCGTGAACCGAGCCGACGCGACCGACCGCCACATCTCGAACCATTCGGCCATCTCCGGGGGTAGCTGCGAAGCGTCAATGCCGAAGATCGTCTGGCTCGCGCTCTGCCACCACAGTTCTGGGTCGTGCCGTGTCGACAGTACGACCACCGCGTCGGGATTAGCTCCGAGAATCTCACGCCAGAACAGACAGGCAGGAAAGTCGGAGGTGGCGCCGTACCCGTCGAGCACCGCCGTCCAGTCCACCGCCTCACCCTCACCGGCGGCTCGCCAGTGCGCAACGTGCTCGGGACGGCCGATTAGCTCGACCATGTGGTAGCAGGGCAGCCCGAGCAGGCTCTCGAGCCCGGCTTTGAGCGACATGGTCCCGGTCCGGCCTACGCCTGCGCCAACCACCTTGACCGACATGATGACCCCCTTCGGTGCGGCAACTGCGACGGTTAGGTCAGCTTAACCCTTTCATGCTCACGCTATGGCTGGAATCAGGACCGCCCGCAAGCGCGGTTATCTGCCGGCCGCCCTCAGGGGCCGGGCCGGGTGAACGAATGACAGGTGATGTGAGTCCGTGGTGCTGCCCTACCGCCATCCCCGTCCACCCCCGGCGGTCCCAGCCTCAGACCTTCTTCCGCGCGGCGCTCTCGTCTTTCCTTTGCGTCCCAGGGACCTGGGTCAGCGTTTGGCCGGTACAAGTTCCCGGATCCCCCTATCTAAATCAGCGACGATGGCTTTCATCGAAAGAACTATGGAGAGACTCGCCTTGCTGTGACCTAACAGATCGAAGAGCTTCTCGGGTGTGTCGACCACCCGGGACTTACCGTCACATATCACCAAGCTCCCCGTGTCCACGTCGTCCCGGCTCTTGTTGCCCGACCTTTAACCTCAGCGCGGCGGTGACTCCCTGGCCCATGATGTATCGTGCTCGCGTTGTCGCCACCGGTGCTGAAGCTGTCGGTGCTTGTCCTCAGGGTGTCGTTGCCGGGCCGGTGATCTCGAGCGTGGCCCATCGGGGTTCGACCCCGTCGTGGGCGAGGCGGCTCATTACGTCCAGGCACATGGCCGCTGCGATGTGCTGGGACCCGGCCTCGTAGTCGATCTCAACGCTCACGGTGACCCGCTGGAGGAGCACCTCGTCATGGTTCACTCGGAACTGGCCTCGACCACGGCGGCCCAGGCCGCCTTGTCCTCGACGATGTAAGCCCCGGCCGCGAAGGCGGCAATGAGGGCCTGGACGGCCAGGTTGTTGACCGCCCGGGGCAGCCCTCGGGACGCTTTGTGGACCCTGGCGATGGCGTCGTCGGAACTGACGCCGCCTCGCCAGCTGAAGATTCCACGACGCAAGATGGCTTCGGAAGACGGTCGAGGGAGAGCGGGGTGGATGGGTGCGCGACGACGGGGGGACCGGCACGCACCCATGACCCTCAACGTGACTCATTGGCTGCCCGTCAGGGTACCTCAGTGCCCTTCGGTGCCCGAACCTCACCCAACATGAGCAGGTCGTTCTTGCAAAAAGGCACGTCACAGGCGGTTGCATCGCTACGTTCGCATCGTAGAAGCCGAGGGTTCAAATCCCTTCACCTCCACAAGAACGCCCTGGTCAAAGGGTGTTTTTGCCGTGCTTCCGGCGCTATACCCCGGTGGGGTATATCGGCCTCCTGACTCAATGTGACTCATTTGCTGCCGCGGGCGGCAGCATGTCGCCCGTCGAACCACCCCTCCCGTCGTGGGCTCGCACTCGGAGCTCGGGCATCCTCTCGGCCCGCCAGAGGGTTGTGACTGGTTTCTTAGCCGTCAGCTTCTTGAGGTTGACGAGCAACATGTGAGCGTCCTGCCGCCTGTACCTGTGCCCCTTCTGGCTCGGCGCCACCCACCAGGACGCAGGGCGAGTAGGTTGCAGTTGGGACAGATGATGATAGCGTGGTCGTCGAGGAGGTTCCACCAATGACCAAGACATCCTTTGTCCGGGCGGCGTCGTTTCGCGCCCCAAAAAGACAGGTCGACCGTCTTCGTCGTGCGTTGGAGGCTGGCGCTGAAGTGGTTGTAGAACAGCCGGACGGGACGCGGGTGTCTTCCCGGGAGCTGTCCCAGTTCCTGACCACCGCCGTTTTGGAACTGACGACGGGCGGCGAACTGGTACTTCTACGAAGCGATGAGGAGGTCTCGCCGGCGGAAGCTGCGCAACTGCTGGGGATCTCGCGGCAGTTCGTCGACAGGCTGGTCGACGCGGGCCAGCTGCCCGCTCGTCGCCTTCCCGGTAGCCGGCACCGTCGGCTTCGGGTGGCGGATGTGATCGCATTCGAGAAGCGTCGAAACGAACGGCGGGCGCTGATCGCCGAGGCCGTGAACGCGGCCGTGGACGGCGGCGCAGAGTATTGAGCAACTGCAGTGACGCGAGTGGAGCGCGTGTTCGTCGACACCAACACGCTATACCCGATATCTGTTGCCGATCTCGTGCTGAGGCTGGCGGAGGCGGGCATGTTCGATCTCATATGGTCCGACCATCTCTTGGCCGAGGTCGAGCGAGTGCTTCTCGAGCGAAAGGGTCTCTCGCTAAAGGCCGCTTCGTACTTCTGCGACTGCGTCCGCCGGGCCTTCCCCGACGGGCGCGTGGCACCCGAGCTCTACCTGCCACTGGTGGCCTCGCGGACTGGCCCTGATGCCAGCGACCACGTGCACAGCGCCGCTGCCGTCGGTGGCGGGGCCACCGTGGTGCTGTCGGCAGACCGGCGCGGTTACCCGAAGAGCGACATTGCGCCTGCGCGTCGCAGCGACCCAGACAGCTTCCTGACAGGGCTCCTCCGGCGCTACTCCACCGAAGTGCTCTCCGCCGTAGACGCTATGGGAGCCGACCTGCGCACGCCGCTCACTCGTGCCCAGGTACTCGACCGGCTTGCACGGGCAGGTTTGTCGAGGTTCGCTGCCCAGGCGACTGGGGTGCGATGACGCCGTGAGCGACACAACCGGCCGGAGCGACACGAGCCGGCTCGCTGAGATGGAGGCTGAACTCGCAGTCTTGAGAGCCGAGAACAACCGCCTCCGAGGATTGTTGGGGTTTGACGCTCGGGCAGCAGAGCCGACAAGACCATGGGCACCGACCCTTTTCGCCGACGGGGCGTCACCAGCCACCGCGATAGGTCGTGTCGACGCTGGGTCGTCGTCGGCGGACAAGGTGGTGATGTACCGTTCGCTGTTCGCAGGCCGCGAGGACGTGTACGCGCTGCGGTGGCAAAACCAACGCTCCGGCAAAGGTGGGTGGAGCCCGGCGGTGCGGGGCGGATGGGCAAATGCCAAGCGCCCAGAACGTGAGTACTTGCCCTTCACGGACGAGGTCGTCGAACGCCACCTGGCCGGGACCGTCCACGCCGGCCTGTACCCGCTGCTGCGCGGTGACACCTGCCGGCTAGTGGCCTGCGACTTCGACGGGCCAGGTTGGGCCCTTGACGCGCTCGCGTACCTCGACGCTGCCCGCGCCGCGGGTATCCCTGCTGCACTGGAGCGCTCGCAATCGGGCGACGGTGGCCACGTCTGGGTGTTCTTCGCCGGCGGTGTCCCAGCCTCCTCCGCCCGGCGCATCGGCGTGTTCCTGCTGCGCGAAGCCATGACCGTGCGCGCCGAGCTTGACCTTGCCAGCTACGACCGGTTGTTCCCCGCCCAGGACTTTATGCCGAGGGGTTCCTTTGGGAACCTCATCGCCCTTCCCCTGCACGGTGGTTGCGCCAAGCGAGGCACGACGCTTTTCTTGGACCCCACGACCCTTGAGCCGTTCAAGGACCAGTGGGCGTTCCTGTCAACGGTCGAGCCCCTGGCACCGGGATCCGTGGCCGCTTTAGCGGCCGCCTTCGGAGAACTCGCGGCCGGGCCGGATGCTCCGACGTACCGACAGGCGGTGCTAAACGGGCCATTACCCGAGTTGCCAGCCAGAGTGGCGGCGAGGAGGGGCGCAATGTTGGCGGTTGACCGTATCGGCGTCCCGCCCGCGCTGTTGACGGCGCTCAAGCACCTGGCCTCTTTGCACAATCCCGATTTCTACGAGAAGGAGAAACTGCGGTTTTCCACATGGAATATCCCACGGTTTATCCGCTGCTACCGGGAGACCATCGACCAGCTCCTGCTGCCCAGGGGTTTGCTGGAAAAGGCAGCCCGCCTGGTCGCGGACGCCGGGAGCCGCTTGGACGTTTATTCCGACCTGTCGAGCGGGGAGCAGATCGACATCCACCTTCGCGCCACTCTCCGCCCCGAACAGCGAGCGGCAGCCGACGCCCTGGCCGGCCACGACCTGGGGACCCTGGTTGCGCCACCCGGTTCGGGCAAGACAGTCGTCGGCTGCGCCCTTATTGCTCAGCACCAAGTCGCCGCTCTTGTGATCGTAGACCGCAAACCATTGGTCGAACAGTGGCGGGACCGCCTCGTTACCCACCTCGACCTAACGCCCAGACAGGTCGGTCAGTTGGGCGGGAGCGGCAGCAAAGCCACGGGCGTGGTGGACGTGGCGATGGTACAAACATTGGCCCGGCGCGGCGACCTCGCCCAGCTGGCCACGGGGTACGGCTTGGTCATAGTCGACGAGTGCCACCACGTTCCCGCCGTCACTTTCGAACGAGCCGTGCGGGAGCTCCCTGTTCGTCGCTGGGTCGGGTTAACGGCCACGCCATACCGTCGAGACGGCCTTCAGGCCATGATGGCGATGCATTGCGGGCCGGTACGCCACACCATGACACCTTCCGCGGGCTCGGCCCTTCGAGCCCTCAGCCTCATCGTCCACGAGACAGCCCACCAAGCGGCCGAGGCTGAGCATATCCAGGCGACGTTCCGAGGGCTGGTCGAGGATGACCACCGCACCGCGGTTATCTGCGACGACGTCGCCACTGCCGCAAGGACGGGGCGGAACTGCCTCGTTCTCACACGCTGGACTGAACACCTCGTCTCGATCACAACGCGGCTCGCCGACCGTGGCATCAAGGTGTTGGTCCTGCACGGCCAGATGGGCAAGAAGGCTCGCAGCGCCGTCGTTGAGTCCCTGATCATCCCGCCACCCAATGGGGGCCTGGTGCTTGCGGCCACGGCGAGCCTCCTCGGCGAGGGTTTTGACTGCCCGCCGCTCGACACCCTCTTTCTTTCGTTCCCGATCAGGTTCAAGGGCAATGTCGTGCAGTACGTCGGCCGGGTCCTGCGCCCGACTGACACCAAGACTCGCATAGAGGTGCACGACTATGTTGACGTCCTCGTGCCCGTTCTCGCCCGTATGTACGACGAACGATGCCGTGCATACGCCGGCCTAGGGTTTCAAGTCCCGGCACCACGGCGACGCCGCGCCCCAGCGGACGCCCTCAAGTTGCAAGCAAAGAAGGAATAGGCCCGGTGCGACCAAACGACGTCGAAGCGCGACTCGAGGACATGACCGCGCTCGGCACCGCGGCCAGCCCTGACGAGCTACACACAGCCCTCGTGCTTCGCCCGCCCGCGGCGTTCGAACGGGAGCACTCCGTTCCTCTGAACTATTTCGTGCGGGCCCACGAACGAGGCCCTGCAGCCGCCGTCACGACGGCGATGCTGCTCGTTACCGACCCTCGCTGGGTGCCGGTCACCCAACGCCTGATGCGCGCCATCGCTGCCACGGGCATCGTCTCCGACGATGACCTCGACCTGCTGGCAGAAGTCTTTGTCGTCGCCGGTCCCCAGGTTTACTGGGCTTGCCCCGACGGATGGCTCGACGGTCCCGGGGTCGTCATCGACTTCGACGATGGTCCAACACCCATCTCGGTCGATGGCACCAGCACCGAAGACGACCATCCGCCGACGGTCGCGGCTCGTGCCGTGGCCGGGAGGTGCTCGCCGCTGGGCCGCCGAGTACATGATTCGTCGAACGCCCGAGCGATGGGCCCAGCTGCGCAACCGGGCGCGCGAACTAGCAGGGCAAAACGGTGGTTACGTGCTCCGCGGCCTCCTCGACGCGGTCGACGTCCTGCCGAGGGCCACGGCACACGCTGCGAGAGGAGGCGCTTCGGTCCGGCCGAGCCGAGGTTCGGCTCGCTGCCCTGCAACTTCTCGCCGCGGAGGACGTCGAGACTGCTCGCGTTCGAGCCAGCCGGGACCCGAGCCAGAATGTCCGCCGATGGGGTAGACGGCCTGCACGTTTTCATCGACAGGTCCGACCCGCTGTCCGTTTTGGTCCTGGGTGCAGGGTACCGGTGGCCTCCGCTTCGCCGCTGGCTGGTCCGGTCAGGTACCAGATCCCAAAGTTCAGCGGAGGTCCTCCTTCACTGTTACCTCAGCTCTACCTAAATCCTCGGTCAAGGCCGCTGGTCCCGCCCCGGGCCGAGGGTCGGGAACCGGTGTGACTTTTGGCCCGCCACCCGCTTTGGCTCAGTCGTCCAGGGTCCAGCGCGGTGGGAGCTGATTACGGGGAAAACCGGGCGGCGGCGTGCCGTTCAGGAGGTAGATGGCGTAGGCGACGTCCTTGGTGAGACCGCTTGTGTTCTTGGGGATGCCCGCGTTGGCGGCGTTGCAGTACTGGTCGGCCAGGCCCCCGGGGAGCCCGCGCAACCAGTACGTGTCCAGGCAGTGGTTGAGGGCGGCCGCACCATCAGTGGTATCCTTCAGCCAGCGGGCGGCGTAGAGCATCCACCACACCTGCCCGGCATCGACCTCGCCGCTGGTCCAGCCGTTGCCTCGATAGCTGACCAGCACCGTGCCGTTCCAGCCATAGGCGTTGAGGATGGCAGTGCTGGCATCCGATCCCAGCGCCCCCAGGTACCCCTGGAAAAGTCGGTCCTCTTTGTAGATCATCTGGTGCGTCTTTTCCACCCGGAGCATGTTGTAGAAAGCCTCTTCGGCCGAGTGGGTGGGACGGGACAAGGCCTCCACCAGGTACTGCTCGATGACGGTCGAGAACCGCGTCCACACGTCCTTGCTGAAGGCGAAGTACGCCCCGGCCTTGATCTGGTCCCGCAACGTTGGCGTGGCGTCGGTCTCACAGGCGCTCATGAACACCAAACTGTGGTCGAAGCTCACGCCGTCCTGGGTCTCCAGCCAGTTCCAGAACGCCGGCGTGATGGCGACTTTCCACTGGCAGGAAGAAGCCGGCCAAGGGAAGATCCGCAACGAGCAGTTGGGGTCCCCGAGGATGAACGACGGTGTGCCGTTGAGCCGGTAGGTGGCCAGGGCCTTTAGGCCCTCGTTGCTCAACTTGGTGACGAACTTCTGTTGCGCCTGGGTCACGGTGGCCGGGTCGATGTTGGCGACGGGGACGCTGTCACCCGTCAGGACATCCCCGGCCTTGTCACCGTGGGTCGAGAAGATGACCATCCCGGGGTCGGCCTTGAGGGCCGTTACGATCCCGTCCACCGACGCCGCCGGCCCGTCCAGCTCGCTGACGCCGTAGGACCGGCCGCGCAGCGTGCTCACCATGTCGGCCAGCGCGCTGGGCGTTTCCAACGAGGGGACAGGGACTATGAATACCGCCTTCTTGACCGGGGGGTTGAACTGGCTATCGGGGTGGATGGTGGGGTCGAGGAACACCCGCGGGTCACTGGCCAGGGAGCTGAGGGTCAAAGGGGTGCTCGGCGACGAGATGCCGAACGAGTAAAGGTCGATGAGCACCGGAGGCGCGTTCTTATAGAAGATCTCGAGGTCGTCGCCCAGGTTCTGCGTACTCACGATGCAGTAGTTACCCTGTTCGGTGCATTGGCCGGTGGGCTGGCCTGCCGCTTGCCGGCCACTCAGCCGCCTCACCTGGGCGCCTGCCCCGACGGGCGCCGCCGCGCTGAGCCAGGCTCTGGCATAGGCGTCGGCGGTGAGGGCACCCTGGGCCGCAGTGAGGCCGGCGCCGGTGTTCACCGCCGCGTTGTACACCGCGAACACCCCTTGGTCGAGGGCGAGCGATTGCTGTTCCCACAGCGAGGTCCCGCTCTTGGCCGAGAGCACCTGGAAAGGCATCGTCACCTGGCGCGCCGCCAGGCTCAGGGGGAAGGTCGCGTCCACTTTCAGGTCAGCCGTGGCGAAATGTAGAGACAGCTTCCCCTCGCCGTAGGTGAAACTGCCATCGTCGGCGAAGGCCTCAGTGGCGTCCGCCGCGTACACGAAGGCTTCGCCGTCGGCGGCGAAAAGAAGTGTCACTTCTGCCCCTGCGCTGGGTTGGCCACCACCGGAATCGTGGACGAACGAGTAGGCGACGCGGACGAGCGGGCTCGGTGCGGCCTGGGCCGCCTCCGCCACGGCAGGCCGCTCCAGGGTAAGGCCAGTCGCACCGGCCGAGACCGGCTCGTTGGCCACTAGGGCGGCCAAGAGGGTAACGACGACTGCGCTGGACGCTGACCGGAACCGGGACCGACGGCGGGCCCTCATCGATAGTGCGGGTAGGACCACGGCGACCGCCTCTCCCTGCGTACGCTCCCCGATCGGCAGCTGAACCAGATGGTAGCGGGCCGGGTGCTCACGACCCGGGTTGCCAGGTGCCCGGCAGCCCGCTTTGCGCCCATTCGCATCTACCACCGTGGCCTTCCTCTACCAGGCGCAGCTGAGGCCCACCAAGCTGGAAATTGTGTCGGCCTGGGCCGCGGCGGCGGACGTGCGCCCCCCTCGACGCTCTCGGCTCCTACCGCTTTGACGACCCTCAGGGCGAAGTCGGCATCGAGACCATCCTGCTCCGGGCCGTAGACGGTCAGGCGCTCCAGGTGCCCTCGAGCTACCGGAGCGCGCCCCTCGGTGGATCAGAGCCGGCCTTGGTGGCCACCGCCCAGCACTCGGTGCTGGGGCAAGGCTGGGTCTACGACGGTTTCGCCGACCCGGCTTATGTACAGGAGTTGGCCACCACCATCCTTACTGGGGGCACCCAGGCCAACCTCGATGTACGAGCCGTCTGAGCGGCTACCGCCAGTTTCCGCATCGGTCTTCCCCCCCTATAGCGCCAGCAGCTACCGTTCTGTCGCATGGCAAGTGGGTGCATCATCGTAGAGAGCCTGCGCGTCGGCACCTTGCTGGAAGTAGGCGGCCTGCGCATGACCCGCCTCAGCCGACAAGACGTCTCCTCTGGTGCTACGCCAGCTCAGCCCACCGTATGGACGCTGGTCAACTTCGAGGCCGATGACGCCGTAGCAAACGAGCTGGCCGAGGCGCTAGCCGCGTCGCTGTTGGCCGAAGGCGGCTGGTACGCCGATTTCCGCGTGGGCGACGACCATGTGATCGTGTTCGCTGAGAAGGTGTTCAGGTACAGGTGCGGAGACCCCGCGGGACGAGCCGAGGCCGCTGCTTACGGCGCCTCTGTCGGCGTCCCGCCCCCACCAGCTCGACTGGGGCGACTAACAGCCCCTGCAGTCGTCAGAACGGTTCCTCCATCTCCCTGGCCAGCGCCGAGCCTGGTATCCCTGGATCTCGTGCACGACACGGCGCGTAACGCCGGATGACGGACACGACCTCATCACCATGGGATGACCCGTAACTTTGGCCATCGCGCGGTTCCCAGCCACTCCGTTAGTGGTCCCGCCCGGGCTGAGGACCGGACGCTCCGTCGCTCTCATTGCGAAGATCACGTCGAACGTTGCAGGCGTTACAGCGAAAAACCGGTACAAGCTCGGCGCGCCGCGCCCAGGAAGCAAAAAAGGACCTTGCCTGGCATGTGCACGTCGGGACCGCGCGGGCCCTCGGCGTGACTCAACGTGACTCATTGGTTGCCCTTCAGCGTGCCTCGGTGCCCTTCGGTGCCCGAACCTCACCGCACATGACCAGGTCGTCCTCGCAAAAACGCACGTCAAAGACGGTGGCATCGCTACGTTCGCATCGTAGAAGTCGCCGGTTCGAATCCGGTCACCTCCACAAGAGACGTCTTCACATTTCAATGCTTTCCATGTTTACATTTGGTGGCTAGGGATGGACAAGGACGTCAAGGATGGGCCTCACCGTGCGGCGAGGGCGTGAGGCACCCCGTCCCGTAGTACCGCTTTCAGT
>JBKQUU010000138.1:0-5233 GCA_052325485.1 Acidimicrobiales bacterium
CGGGGTTGGACCGTTGTTCGCGAACCGGGAGCTGCGCGCAACAGCACAACGCATCATCGCAGGCCACCAAGCGTTCGCCGCGGTCGACCTTGCACCCGCAGCCCGCACAAAGGATCTCCACGCC
The DNA here is from genome assembly GCA_052325485.1 of Acidimicrobiales bacterium. GTDB lineage: Bacteria > Actinomycetota > Acidimicrobiia > Acidimicrobiales > Palsa-688 > Fen-671. The sequence goes on from JBKQUU010000138.1 coordinate 125, forward strand.
TCAGAGCCTAGGAAGACCTGACAGCTTCACTGGTTGGCCGGGCACGGCGAACCTGAGGGGAGGCCTTGGCTCGGCTCTTGGTGGCCGCGACCCGCCCTTGTACCGGGGCGCCCACATTGCCCGTGGCTTTTGGTCGGCCAGCGTTTGACCTGACCGCCTTCGCAGGGACGGGAGCGCGCCAGCGAGCCTCTTTGTCGGTAACCGATCGTTTGGCCGGAGGCAGCGGTGCCGGGCCAACTAGAACGCGATCCTTGCCTTTCACAATGGTGACTTCAAGGTGGCCGCCTAGCGCCTCTGCATACTGGGCGATCACATCGAGTGTGACATTGGGCGAGCGCTCGATAGCGGCGACTCGTGGTTGAGACACGCCCATCAGGCGGGCCAAGGCTCGCTGTGAGAGACCGGCCTGCTCCCTCAGGGCTGTCAGCCCCATAGCTACGCGCAGTTCTTCTTCGATAGCAGCAACCCGGGCCGGGGCGCCCGGGGCAGCCAGGACCTTTTCCTCCCAATCTTTCACGCTCATTTCCTGCCTCCTTTCCTTGGTTTCTTGCTCGACTTCACGACCTTTGGCTTCTTCGGCTCGCTCGCCGCCGCTTGGAGCTCATCGAAACGGCTGTCTGCTACTGGGATATTGGCGTCGTACCAACCGGTCCAGCCACTGCTCTTGTCCCCTCCGATCAACAGGACCGCTTGTCGTTGTGCATCGAAGGCAAACAGGACTCGCACTTCCGTGCGCCCCGTCGAGCCTGGCCTCAGTTCCTTCATGTTCGCGTGCCGGCCGCCTTTGACCGAGTCAACCAGCGGCCGGCCCAATGCTGGTCCTTCGGTCCTGAGCACCCTCACCGCAGCCAACAAGGCCTCGGCGTCGTTTTGGCTCAGCGCCAATGCCCAGGCCTCACATTCGGGGTGGAACTCAACTGTCCAGGTTTGAGCGGGACGTCCTGGCCACGTGATAATAGTACCATTATCGGGGCCGGGATGTCCGGGGTGGCATTGCTCCGCCCACCGGGCCCACCCACTGTTTAGGGCCCGTCCCTCTTGGGGCGTCCCCGCCGTCTCTGCCCCATACTGACCCCGTGAGGAGTTGTCTGTCAACTTCGCGTATCGCTTTGCCGACACTGCTGGTACGATGTCAACCATGAGCACGACCAGCGTGGCACCGGAGGTCCGCAAGCGGGTCCTCGCGTCGCGGGACCGTTTCTGGCGTCCGGATGACTTCTACGGCTCCCCTGACGCTGTCGCCCAAGCCCTGTCCCGGATGGCCCGCTCCGGAGAGGTGCGCCGTGTCCGGCGCGGCCTCTACTGGCGCGGCGCTCCTACGCGGCTTGGCATGGCTCCCCCGCCGCCGGGTCGCCTCGCCGGCGCGGTCGTTGGCCGGACCGGCTCCGGTCCGGCCGGATGGAGCGCCGCCCTGGCGCTCGGCCTGTCGACCCAGGTGGCCCGCAGGGAGGTGGTCGCCGTCCCGGGCAGGTCACCTCGCAGTCCCGGCTCTGTTCACTACGTCAGCCGTGCGGCCAGCACGAAGCGTCGCGACGAACGGCTCCGCCCGGCCGAGGTCGCGCTCTTAGAAGTGCTGCGAGACTGGGACGGCCTTGTCGAGGTCCCCGCCGCCGATGCCGTGGCGCGGATCGAGCGGCTCGCCAGCGACGGCACGTTCCGCCTCGACCGGGTCGCTCGGGCTTCTGAGACCGAGCCGCCCCGGGTCCGCGAACGGCTGCGCCGCCTCCTCGTCGCGCTCGGCCGCCCGGAGATGACCGATCTCGTCCGCCCGGCGCGCAGCGAGTCCGTCCACCGCGATCTGGCACTGGCCGGCTGAGTGGCCCGCTTCGCGGACCTGGGCGAGTTCGGGCCGACGCTCGACGCCGCCGCCGAGCGTCTCGGGATCAGCCCCACCGCGGTCGAAAAGGACTACTGGGTCAGAGAGGTCCTCCGCGTGCTCGGCCGCGACTTCGGTGGTGACTTCATCTTCAAAGGCGGCACCAGCCTTTCCAAGGGCTACCGGCTGGTGGAGCGCTTCTCGGAAGACATCGACGTCCTGGTCCTGCCGGGAGAGCGGGGGCGTGGGACGACCGACAGGCTCATGAAGGCCATGGCCGACGCCGCGGCCACGGGTGTCGGCGGCTCCGCGGCTGGGGTTGGAGGGAGCGAGACCGGCCGGCACCGCTCCTACGAGATCTCCTACCCCGCCACCCGAGAGCAGACCGCGCTCATCCGCACCAGCGTGCTCCTCGAGATGGGCGTCCGGGGCGGGCCCCATCCCCACGCACCCGTGCCGATCAGCTCCCTCCTCGGCGACGCGCTCGAAGCCGCCGGGACCGACCTCAGCGAGTTCGACGACTTGAAGCCGTTCGAGGTCGCTGTCCTGCACCCGGGACGCACCCTCCTCGAAAAGCTCGTCCTCATTCACGCCCTGGCCCAGCAGCTCGCCGCTAGCACCGCTGCGTCGATCGACCGGCGCAACGGCCGGCACTTCTACGACGTCTACCAGCTCTTGGGCGACCGACAAGTGCTCGACCTGCTCGCCGACCGAGACCAGACCGAACAGGTGATGCGCAGCGTGGAGGAGATCAACCGGGCCTTCTTCGGAGGCGACGCCATCGAGGTCCGCCCGGCCGGCGGCTTCGGCATGTGCCCGGCGTTCGACTCGACCAGCGACATCTCGACCCAGCTCCGAGCGACCTATGAGTCGACAATGCCTGAGCTCTACTTCGGTGCCCGCCCGCTGCCTACCTGGGAAGAGATCTGCGCCCGGGTGACCGAGCACCACGAGCTGCTGTGAGCGAGCGACCGTTCCTACGCCTCGGCGCGCAGCCCACGGCGCGGCGCCGGCGCCGTGGCGTCGGACGCCTCCTTAGAACATTGACGAGCTGTACCAAAGAGCGGGCAGCACCGAGGTGCTGGAGGTGCACGGCCGGAAGCCTGCTACCCCGGAAGGTTGGGAACGTGTTCAGGTAGGAGGGCCGGGAGCAACCCTCTCATAAGTCCTGTCCGGGTGGCCAGGGCCCGCCCAGCCACAAGCGTATGCTTGGTCAAGCCGGCAGCCCCTGATGGGCTTACCCGAAACCCACCAACGACCGGGGTCACCGGCAGACTCCAGCAGGGCCCGATAGCCGGGTTCGGGCGCCTCCTTCGACCACTCCCGCCAGGGCACGAGCCCGACGTTGGGGACGATGAAGCGGAACTCGACCCTAAGGCACTTCGTAATATTGTCCCCGGGCTGGCTCAGGCCGGTGAGCACAGCATCGGAGCGAGTGCGCACATCGACGTCGGTCACCCAGACGACAGGAAAGGTGTAAGCACGCTCTCCAGTAAGTTGCCGGACTTTCTCCTGCCAGCCCGCGTTCGGGTTAGGGCGGAGCGTCCCCTTGTCAGCCACGATGGCCTCGACCGAATGCCGACAGGTGTAATGGTAAAACCTCACCAAAGCCAGCTTACCGGTGGCCCGGTCCAGCCCCATCTCCACGCTGTCTGCTTAGAAGCCACAACGCCTCCGAACGAGGTCGATCAGGCGAGGCATCCAACAGGCGAGGCACTCCAACCAGGTCCTGTGGGGGTCAGTACGAGCCAGTACTTCCTTTACATTCCGGACGAGCAGGTAGCTCGCCGGGCCCACCAACCGGTTGAAGCTCCGCGAACAAATGTATATACGGTCTTGACATCTATCAACGGGTGTGGCAAGATGTATATGTGAGCACTACACCTACTAAGTCCCGCAGCAACCAGCGCAGGATTTCTGGCGGAGCTACCGCCAACCAGAGGAACTCGGGCGGTGCCCGCAAGGTCCAGCCTCGGGTTGTGAGGCACTGGAGCGGCCAGCGCCTGCTCCTCACCGGCGCTGTGGTCACCGGCCTAACGTTGTGGCTCGGCTCCTGGGTGGTAGCTGCCGCAGCGCTGGTCTATGGCGCTCACCTTCGCTCAACCGGCTGGACCTGGGCACGAATAGCGCTGCACCTCGTGGGGGCGGCCTTCGCAGCGGGCCTGGTTGTCTTTGTCGCAACCACCTTCGGCCCTGGGCCTGGGCTGTTGGCAGGCGTGGTGGCCATCCTCATCTGGCGGTGGGACCACAACCGGCCCATGGCGGTCCGTATGGACGCCGTCGTCGTGCCTGCCGTCGACCGAGAGACCCAGCTCGAAGCCGCCTTCGCTGAAGGCTTGAACCGGGGCCAGCGGGAGGCCAGGAAGGTGCGCCAAGCCATGGAGCGCTCCGTGCCCGCCTTCGACCCTAACGACCCCGACTCGTTCTGATTGCAGCTAGCGACGGGATCCGGCGGGCCCGTGACGGTCCTCGACGGAACCGAGAACCACGCTCCGGGGTGCATCCCCTGGTTAGATGTACAGGTCATGATGACATCAGAGGGCTCAGGCGACCGCCGCCCGCCCGCCGGGACCGACCAGCTCACGTGGGCAGAGGTTGCCGAAATGGCCAGGCTGCCCGTTCAGACCCTCAGGACCTACCGGCTTAGAGGGGCCCTGCCGGAGCCGGACGGGTACCTAGGCAGGACCCCATGGTGGTACCGGGCCACCATCGCCCACTGGCTCCAGGTCCGCCCCTTACGGGGGCAACGGGGCCGAGGGCGCCCGAAGGGCACCGGCCCGACGTCAGAGGCCTCTTCGCCGACTGGCTCCTAGGAGCGCACGCACCAGGCGGGCGCAGTCCGATTTGATTTGGGTGTTGTGCTCACATAGATATCTTTTATCCAGGCGGCGCCGGCACCGCCGCCCGGCCCCCATCACCGCTCCCGTTAAGTTACCGGCGAGGCCTTGCTCGGTCGACAAGATGGCGCGCCTTGGCCTCTTGGTGGCCAGCGTCCCCTACTTCGTCGTCTGCTAGTAATAGGCCCTCGACGGCTCTCAGGCATACCCTCGCCACGAGCACCACGACAGCCTCCCCATCCGTGCGAGGAAACCTACGACGACCGTGCCCAAAGCGAAAGGACTCGGTGCTTCGGGTAGACGGCGATGATCGCACTGTCCATCGAAAAGCCATTTCCGCCGTCGGCGTCCGCGTAAAGGGGCGACCCGATGACGCCGGAGGAAGCAATGAAGGCCGGCAGGAAGGTGCCGTGGTACTTGGGCACGGTGCCTCCCGAAAACCCCTGGAGAAGCGAT
>JBKQUU010000139.1:0-15250 GCA_052325485.1 Acidimicrobiales bacterium
CCAGCAGTCCTACGACCAGATGCGTCAGCTCTTCGCTGGTTCGCCGTCGGTCCTCGGCGTTCTCACGCCTGCCACTACACCGCCGGTCTTTAGCTGTCAGCTCGTCAACCCCAACGAGGCCAAGACCGTGGCGAACAGCTTCGACAGCAGTGTGCCCGGAATCTACAAGGCGACCTACCCGGGTCAGAGCGTCAAGATCCTCCAAGAGGTCACGAACGTCCTTCAGGTGATCTTGCTCGTGATCGCGATCGTGCTGCTCATCTCGTCGCTCGTGTTGATACTGAACGCGATCCGGATGGCGATCTTCGCGAGACGTCGTGAGGTGAGCGTGATGAAACACGTCGGCGCCACCAACTGGTTCATCCGGGTGCCGTTCATGCTCGAAGGGCTGGTGGAAGGCCTCGTCGGGGCACTCATCGCCTTCTTTATCACCTACCTGGCTCGCGACACGCTGGCGTCGTTCACCGGCAGCAACCCCTTGATCCCCGACCAACCTCTCTATGTCAGCTCACACGAAGCGCTGCTGACCGGGATCTTTGTCGTCGCCCTGGGGACCCTGGTGGGCGCGGGCGGCTCGGGTTTCGCCGTACGCCGTTTCCTGTCGGTCTGAGGCTCGCATGTTAGGCCCCGCGTGAGCCAGCGGATCGAAGACTATGCCCTGATAGGTGATACCCACACGGCGGCCCTGGTGGGGCGGGACGGTTCGCTCGACTGGCTGTGCGTGCCCCGTTTTGACTCTGCCGCATGCTTCGCCGCCCTGCTCGGTGCGCCGGACAACGGCCGGTGGCTGCTTTCCCCCAAGGAAGGCGGGCCGGCCACGCGCCGCACTTACCGGAAGGGCACGCTCGTCCTGGTCCAGGAATGGGACACTCCCGGCGGCACGGTGCGGGTCACGGACTTCATGCCGCCCCGGCACCACCGGCCCCGTGTGTTCCGGAGGGTCGAAGGCGTGCACGGCGCCGTGGAGATGGTCACCGAACTGGTCATCCGCTTCGAGTACGGCTCTCAGGTCCCATGGGTCGTCAAGAACGATAAGGGTATCCGGGCGGTGGCCGGCCCGGACGCCATCGAAGTCGAGACCCCCGTTCCTCTCCAGGGTGAGCAAATGCGCCACACGGCCACGTTCGTCGTCAAGGAGGGTGAGTGCCTCGACTTCCGCCTGCACTGGGCCCTGTCCTACGACCAGGAGGAGGGCAGGGTGGTCGGCAGCGACAGCGCGTTGGCCGACACACTGACGTTTTGGCAAGACTGGTCGGGCCGGCTCGTCAGGGTCCACGGCGAATGGGAGGACCTGGTGCAGACGTCGCTGCTGGCGCTCAAGGCTCTCACCTATGCTCCCACCGGCGGGATCGTGGCTGCGCCTACCACGTCGTTGCCCGAGGCTATAGGGGGCAGCCGTAACTGGGACTACCGCTACTGCTGGGTACGGGACGCCACTCTGACCATTGACGGGCTGGTCGAGGCGGGGTACCGGGAGGAGGCAGAGGCGTGGTTGTGGTGGCTGGTCCGGGCCGTCGCCGGGAGCCCGGAGCAGATGCAGATCATGTACGGCGTGGCCGGGGAGCGGCGCCTGCCGGAGCTGGAGATCGACTGGCTGTCCGGCTATGAGGGGTCGAGCCCGGTGCGGGTCGGGAACGCCGCCTCGCTGCAGTTCCAGCTGGACGTGTACGGCGAGCTCATGCTGGCCATAGATGTGGCCCGGTCCCAGGGGATAGCGGCGGGCGGGGCCATATGGGACTTGCAGCGCGCCCTGCTCGAGTTCGTCGAAAAGCGCTGGGACCAGCCTGACCAAGGGGTATGGGAGCTGAGGGGCCCACCTCAAGCCCTTGTCTACTCACGGGTCATGGCCTGGGTAGCCATGGACCGGGGGGTGAAGGCCGTCGAGCGCGACGGGCTGGAGGGGCCCGTCGAACGCTGGCGCGAGGTGCGCGACCAGATCCACGACCAGGTCTGCTCACGAGGCTTTAACGAAAAGGTGGGCGCTTTCACCCAGGCCTATGGTTCCACCGAACTTGATGCCAGCATCCTGATGGCGCCCCTGGTCGGTTTCCTGCCCGTGACCGACCCCCGGATGGTGGCCACCATTGAGGCTGTCCAACGCGACCTCATGGTGAACGGCTTCGTGATCCGGTACCGCAATGACTCCGGTGTCGATGGCTTGCCCGGCCAGGAGGGCACCTTTCTCCCCTGTTCCCTGTGGTTGGTCTCCTGTCTTGCCCTGCTCGGCCGAGCCGACCAGGCACGCGAGATATTCGAGCGCGTCCGCGGGGTGGCCAACGACCTCGGCCTTTTCTCGGAGGAGTACGACACCAACCTCTCACGCCTGGTGGGGAACTTCCCGCAGGCCTTTACGCACGTGGCCTTCATCAATGCGGCTCGGGTCCTGACGACGGCGCTGGAGGGGGCGAGGCCGTCCGCAGCCCGAGCCGATAGGTCCGCTCCTGCGGTTGTCAGAGGCAGCGGGCGGCCAGCCGCCGGATAGCCGCCGCCACCGTCCCAGGTTGACGCTGAGGCAGTAGGTGGCCGGCACCGGGCACCACTTCCAAAATTGCGCCCGGGATGGCGGCCGCCAGCCGGTGAGCGGCCGCCGCCGGGACGACCCGGTCGGCGCTACCCGCGAGGACGATCGTGGGCACGGCGATGCCCGCCAGGCGGGGTGCCATCGTCGGCAGTTCACAGACCAGCGCCCGCTGCTCGACGGCGAAGCTCGTCCACGTGGCCGGCCTCCGCCAGGCACGCGTCAAATCTGCCAGCTGCTCTTCGGAGCGCCCCCGCATCCGCCAACCGGCGAAGGCCCGTGTCGGGCCCCAGGACAGCACACCGCCGGCGGTGCTCAGGGTCGTAGCGGCCAGGGCCGTGCCCAACAGGGGGAGGGCGAGCAACCGGTCCAGCCCTCCCACCCGGTCGCCGGGCGCCACCGAGGACACCAGGGCCAAGCCGGCGACGGATCCGGGGAAGTCCAGGGCCAGCTCGATGGCGACGCCTCCCGCCCAGCTGTGCCCGACGACGAGTGCCTGCTCGGCTCCGAGCGAGCCCAGGAGCCGGATGACGGCATTGGCGTTGACGGCGAACCCGGCGGCGCCCCCGCCTGTCAGCCCGTAGCCCAACCGGTCCGGGATGATGACCTGGTGGTCCTGGGCCAGGTCGTCGGCCACCAGCCCCCAGTCGCGCCCGGAGCCAGGTTGGCCGTGCAAGAGCACGACCGGACGGCCTGCCCCGCGTACGTCGGCGACCAGGGCCGGCCGCCGTTTGACGCGCCAGAAGTGCAGAGAAGTGTGCCGGCCGGGGCGCTCGTTCCGGGCGCGCCGAGAAGGACCGGTCTCAGCGGCGGGAACAGCGACAATCTCCCCAGGCTAACCCGTGGAGCCGTTAAGCCCGCTCAACCGCCCCGCTCATCGGCCGGGCCGCGAGCCGGTTGGGGAGGGCCCGTGCCGCGTACGGGCCCGGGCGGACCGGCGTCCAGGTCTATGTCGTCGCGGGTATTGACGAGGTGGCTGGCTACCGACTTGAAGTAGCTCAGCAACTGGGTTTCCTCCAGGGCGCCGAGCCCGATCTCCTCCATGGCGGCCGTCATGTGCTCGAGCCAGGCGTCGTGCTCGCGGGCACCGATCCGGAAGGGCTCGTGCCTGGCGCGCAGGTGGGGACTGCCCCGCAGCTCTTCATAAGCGCGCGGACCGCCCCAAAACTGGGCCAAGAACAGGCACAGCCGCTGTCGGGGGCCATCAAGGTCCTCAGGGTAGAGGGGACGGAGCACTTCGTCCGTCGCCACTTTCGCATAGAACCTATCCGTGAGCGCCTCGAAGAAGCTCATGCCGCCCAGGCGCTCGTACATGCTCTTCGCTGGCACCGCTCCTGCCGTTCCCTGGGTACCCGTTCCTGGCTCTGGTGGACGATGATAGACCTCGACTGGTGATAATGCGCCCACCTAGGGCGCACCGAATTACCAGGTCGTATGATTCGGCCTGTGCGGTCCCGCCGGCCGGTCGCTCCCATGGTACTGGCGGTCGTGGTGGCCGGGTGCGCCCTTTTGGACGGATGTGGCCGGCACGTGGTCACCAACGACGGATCTCAAAAGGCTTTCCTGGACTCGGTCTACAGCCAAGCTCCCGGTATAGGTAGTTACCGGACCGGCCCGCAGCTGGTCAGCCTCGGGCACGCCATATGTGGCGACCTTGAGTCCGGGGCGTCGGTGGAAGAGCTGGGTGACCGCCTGCCACTCGTGGAAGGGAACGTGACCTTGCCGCCGGCTGACTTAGGAGTCGTCATCTCGGCCGCCGTCGACGCCATGTGCCCGAAGTTCGAGGAGCTATTGGGAGGTTGACCGCCCGTAGCAGCTCAGGCCGGCCAGGCCGACAGATAGGTGAGGACTCTCCCCCCGCACGATACGTGCGACCCGTTGGCCAACTCCCTCTGGTCGTTGCGGCCAAGTTTGTCCCATCCCTGGGAACCGGGCCCTTGCAGCCACGTACCACCCTCGGCGCCCCGATCGACCACGAAGGCCGACCAGCCCCGGATCTGGACCTCAGCGTGCACAGGCCCCATGGAATGGTTGGCTCCGGCGCGCATGGCGATGGGCTGGACGGCGCCGGACTGCACCTCGGGCGCGGTAGCCGGTTCGGTGCCGATCAGGCAGCCGCGGGCCAGGCCCCAGACCGAACCATCATCCGCCAGCAAGTCGCCGACCGACGGTCGGGGACCGTTTGACTGTGGGGCGCCAGCGGCGATGGGCCGACCGCACCGCAAGCAGTTCGGCACCTTCGGATGGTTGAAATGGCCCCGTTCGCACCGTACGCCGAGCACCTCGGGCCTGTCGCCCAAAGCACTCACGGTATTAGACGCCAGCCGCAGGGGGGGCTGCCCGGACAAGGCCGCGCCACGCAAGTCGACCGGCCCTCCTTCAAGTCCAGGCGTTCGAGCACTGGGTGCCGGCGGTGCGGCGACGGGCGAGGCCTGGGCGAAGGACGCCGGTCCACCAAGGCCGGCGGCGCCGCCCACGGGACTGCCAGGTACCGGACCGCCGGTTACGGGACCGCCGGTTACGGGACTGCCGGTTACGGGACTGCCGGTTACGGGACTGCCGGGTACAGGACTGCCGGGTACAGGGCCGCTGCCCAGGAGACCACCGGGTAGCGGAACGCCGCCGGCAGCGGTGCCGCCCACAGGAGCACCGCCCACAGGAGCACCGCCCACAGGAGCACCGGGGGTCGGCGTCCAAGAAGGCGGGGTCCCGCCAACGGGGCCACCCGTCGCCGGCCCGTACAACCCCGTCTGGCCCGGTTGGCCTACCTGGGCTGGTTGGGGAGAGCCGACCGTCTGGAAGGTCCCGCTCGGTTGCGGCGCCGCCGAAGGTGGGCGCAGCAGGACGAACCCCGCTCCGGGGACGGCGCCGGTCACCAGGTCAAGAGGGTTGCCTTGTTGGCTTTGGGGCGGCGGGTGGGACCCATATGGCAGCACGATCAAGGGCCACGGCCGGCCGATGGAAGTGACCATCCAGCCTGGCACGGGCTGGGGAGCTAACCACCGACCGCTGTCCCAGGCCTGGACGGGGCCGTGCAGGAACAGGGTGAGCCCGTTTGCCCCCGGTCCCACCACGGCGAACGGTGCCTGAGGCTCGGGGTCGCCGCGCTGCAGGACGGCAATGAGGGCGTTTGCCAGCTGGTCGCCACCCGATGGTGCTTGGCTGACCCTTTGCGCCTCGCTGACGAGGTGTGACTGCAGCAAGGGCGTAGCTTGCGGGCCCGCCCACACCTCCACGTCGCCAAAGCGCGCCACCAGGCCAGGGCCCGGCACGACCTCGAGTTTGTCAGCCACGCAGCGTTACCTCCTCGGGAACGTCAAAGCGACGGTCAGGTTCATATCAGGGACAGGTCCATATCAGGGACAGGTCCATATCAGGGACAGGTGTTGCAGCACGGGCAGCTCTTCACCAGTTGGCGGCCGCCTCGTCGAGGTGCCTGGCCACTTCCTCGGCCGTTGACGGGCGGTCGGCGGGGTCTGGCGCGAGGCAGCCGGCGACGAGAGAAGAGACGGCGGCAGGCAGTTCGCGCCGTGCCGGCGCCGGAGCCATGAGCAATTGGGCGAGAGCCTGCACCACGGGCAGGTCTTCTATCCCCGGGAAGGGAGCGGACCCGGTAAGGGCGTAGTGGGCCGCCGCCCCTAAGGCCCAGATGTCCGACCACCGGCCGCCCTCGCCTCTCAAGAGCTGCGGGTCAATGTAGGCCAAGGGAGGGTAACCGATCTGTGCCAGAGGCTGGTCGCCGTCGGCTAGAGACGGAGGGGCCAGGACGGCCCCGACGGTGCCCTGTCCTGTACTTGTGAAGCCGGTCTGGCCCGCTTCGGCGGGCGCCGTGAAAGCGATGGCCTGTGGACAGATGGCCCCGTGGAGCTGGCCGCGCTCGTGCAGGGCGTGCGCCCCCCGGGCGGCACTGGCCACGGCGCGCAGACGGGACGGTGGGCCCAGATCAGGAGGGGGGGAGGCGAGCGTGGCCGTCACGGGCGTATTCGCGCTGGCCCAGACGACGGAGCGTTGGCCCCATTCGCCCACACCCGCCTCCAGCCAGTCGGGGAGCCCCGGCGAGCGAACGGCCGCCACCGGTTCCAGCCTGGCGCGCGCCACCGTCGAGGGGGTGCGTGCCAACGGGCCCAGGACCCAGATAGTGACCTGGTCCGGGCCGCCGCCGAGCCGCAGGGGCCGGCGCGCTCGAAGGCACGGAAGAACGCCGTCATCGGCCACGATGCTCGTGATCTCGTAATCGGCCACCTGGTTAGCCAATCGTGAGCCTCCTCGGGAGCCCTTTGCTGAGGGACGCTACAGGCTTTTCCGGCCCGATGTGAATGAGCCGGCAGTTTTTCAACGAGCGTTCAAGAAGCAACGGTCAGGGTCGACAGGACCCTCTTGGTCGTGGCTGAGGCGGGCAGGCCCACGAGCCAGACTTCGGACTCGGTGGTCCTCACCCAGGCCATCGTGCCCAAGCCCTCTTTGCCATCAGCCAGGCGGAACTGGTATTGCCAAGACAGGGCGGCGCGAGCCAGATGAAAGGGCCTCACCGACAGCACCCGGTAGTGCCCACCGAGGAACGTTTCGACTATCTGGGGCAGGGCGGCGCGAGGCAAGGGGGGCACGTCTGCCTCGGTGACCGATTCGCCGGCGCCGCCGCCCGCTCCCGCGTAGTAGACGTCCCCGGCGGCATCGCTCATGAACTGCTGGAGCGTCCAGTCCCGGGGCACGGAGAAGCTGGCGTACACGCCGGGCACCGCCTGCCAACCCCGGGGGACGGGAGGAGCCACGGTCGGGTAATTCCCGTTCAGCCCGAGGGCGGCCCAGATGACGACCCCGACGCATATAGGCGTCAAAGTCAGCAGCACCACCCATGCCAGCAACCGGCGCCGATCTGACTTGTTAGGCGGGTCGATACGCGGGTCGTGGCGGGGAGCCGGGGCCGCGCCGGGGCTTACGCCCGCCGACGTCGGCGTGTGGCGGCTCCCGGTTTCAGCCCTCACGCGATCGACCCTACCGCGCCGGAGGAGCGGTCCGAGGAGCCCGGTGCCAGGGGCCCTGGCCCAGTACCCCGGTGCCGGCCCCGTGCCACGGCCCGCACGGTGGGAAGATCGATGGCGCCAATGAGAGAGGCCGCCTTCGTCATCAACCCGGTGCACACCCGCCACGTCGAGCTCCTCAAAGCCCGCTGCCGGCAGGCCGCGGCGCGCAACGGGTGGGGAGCAGTGTTCATGGGCACCGAAGCGGGCGAGACCGGTCCTCAGCTGAGCAGACATCTGGAGGCCTACGCCGGTCGCCCGGGCGACAAGCTGGTGTTCGCCGTCGGGGGCGATGGCACCGTCAGGGCGTGTGCTCATGCTTTGGCCGGCCGCGGCATCGCCCTGGCCATTGTCCCGCGCGGGACGGCGAACCTGTTCGCTCGCGCTCTCGGGGTGCCATCTGACCTGGGTAGGGCGTTGTCCACCGGCTTTGGTGGCGGCGACGTCTACGTAGACCTCCCCACGGCGGACGGCCAGTCGTTCGTGGCCATGGCCGGCCTCGGGATAGACGCGGCTGTCGTCAAAGGGACGCCCAAGGTGCTCAAGGACTACCTCGGCTGGCTCGCCTACGCCATGGCCGCGCTACCGCGCCTCGCCGGGCCGACGCATGAGATCACCGTTCGGATCGACGACGGCGAACCACTGGTCCGGGAGGCTCATTGTGTGGTCGTCGCCAACGTCGGTGTGCTGCCCGGCGGCTTCATGCTCATGAGAGGCGCTCGGGTCGACGATGGTCTCCTGGACGTAGGTGTGTTGTCCCCTCGCGGCGTGGTGGGCTGGCTCCTCGTGGCCCGGCGGGCGGTGGGCGGCCGTCAACGCCCGGGGCCCGACCTGGAACATTTCCAGGGGGCTCATATCGAATTGAGCTCGAGTACCGAGCTTTGGCGCCAACTCGATGGCGATGTCATCGGTCCCGGGCGTTCGCTGTCGGTCCGCCTGCGCGCCAAGGCCCTCCGGGTGCGTGTGCCGGGAGCGCCCTAGGATCGACGCGTGAACGGGCACCGGGTCGTGGCGGCGTTAGCCACCGCTTTGCTATCGGCAGGGTGTTTTGTGGGCGGTCCCGGGGACAGCCCAGCCGAGGCCGCAGGGACCACGACCACGGCCCCCCCGTCGGCCCCGCCCACCACGACTTTGCCGGCCACCACGTCCTCCACGGCCACGACGCCCACGCCCACGGCAACCACTCCCACGACAACCACGCCCACGACGACCACGCCCACGACGACGGCTACCGCCTCGCCTGCCCAGGTCCTGGCCTCGGCCATCTTTGCGGCCGCCGGCCAGCGGGCCCTCGATTGGCGACAAACCGTGACCGAGGGCGTGGACTCGTACACCCAGATGACTCAGGCCGGGCGGCGGGACGGGACGAGCGCCATCACGGTGCGCGTCGGCAAGGTCGTCCTCAGGCTCAACTGGGCCCTGATCGGCAAGACGGTTTACTTCACTGGCAATGCCAACGCGCTAAGCGGTGCCCTGGGCTTCACCCCCAGCGCGGCCAAACAGGAAGCCGGCAAGTGGATCTCGGTCACGGCCGCCGCCGGCGACCTCTTCTCGGAGCTGTCTTCCTACCTCACGGTTTCGTCGATCACCACGAGCCTGGACCTGGTCGGCGAAATGACCTTGCTCCCGGCCACGACGGTGCGGGGCCAAGCCGTGCTCGGCATCCAAGGTATACGTTTGTCCGAAGAGGAAAAGGTGACCGAAACGATCTACGTAAGGGCCACGGGCGCACCACTGCCGGTCGAGCTGAGCCAAACCGGGCAGGGCGCCACGGGCTATACGTACTTCGGTCCCTGGGGGCAACCTCCCAGGGCCAAAGCGCCACAGGGCGCGCTAAAGCTGTCCAAAACATGGTTGGCTAGTTCATAGAAAAAAGGAGCCGGTCCTGTGTTGAAGGGTTTCAGAGAGTTCATCATGCGTGGCAACGTCGTAGACCTTGCCATTGCCGTCGTAATTGGTACCGCCTTCACCGCCTTGGTGAAAGCGTTCGTAGCCGACATCCTTACCCCGATCATTGCCGCCATCGTCGGCAAGCCCAATTTCGAGACGCTGACGTTCACCATCCACCACAGTCAGTTCCTCTACGGGGACCTTATTAACTCCCTTATCACCTTCGTTGCCGTCGCCGCCGCCGTTTACTACTTCGTGGTGGTCCCGCTGAACAGGCTGGCCCAGAGGCGCGCCCGGGGCCAGGCCCCCCAGGCCGACGAAGTGCCCCCCGACATCGCCCTGCTCACCGAGATCCGGGATCTCCTGGCCAGCCAGCAGGGGCCCTCGAAGACGGCCTGAAGGTCACTGCCGACCAAATAGCGGAAGGGACTGGGGGCCGTGGAGCACCTTGAGCACTGCGACCTGCTCGCCGGCGAAATCGAACGGTTCGCCGAGCTGATCGATAGCTCGCCCGGTCGCCACGGGCTATTCGATGTGCCCGTCCCTTCCTGTCCGGGATGGTCTGTCGCGGACCTGACGGTGCACCTAGGGACGGTCCACCGCTGGGCGGAGCACCTCGTGCGCGCTCGCGCCGCTCAACGCGTCCCGTCGAGCGAGATGGGCCTGGGCGAGGCGGAGGCCTCCGCGGGGTGGTTGCGGGCCGGTGGTGAGGCTTTGGTGGCCACGTTGCGGGCTGCCCGCCCCGAGCAGGCGATGTGGGCGTGGGGCCCTGACCAGCATGTGAGGTTCTGGTCCCGCCGGCAGTTGCACGAAACTCTGGTGCACCGCACCGACGTCGAACTGGCTCTGGGGCGCTCTCCGGCGGCCGGCCCCGCGATAGCGGCCGACGCCATTGACGAGTTCCTGGTCAACCTGGGCGCTGCCGCTTACTTCTCCCCGAGGGTGAGCAGCCTTCGTGGCGACGGCCAAAGGTTGTCGTTCCGGGCCACCGATGAGGACCGGGAGTGGTCGGTCACCTTCCTGCCGGACGGCTTTGCCGTCGGCGGCCCGGCGGGCTCTGCCGACGCCACCCTGGCCGGACCGGTGCTGACCCTTCTGCTGGTGCTTTACCGGCGCCTGCCGCCCGACGCCACCGGCATGCTGGCAGCTGGAGACCGGTCCCTGATCGAGCTGTGGCGGGCCAACTCCGCTTTGGAGTAGGGCCGCCGGCCTGGCCCCGCGCTCCTCAGGCCCGGGACAACCCGTTGATGGTGGACAGCCACGGGATGCTGCGCTGGTCTGTGACCTTGGACATGGCCCGCAGCATGTCGGAGTAGGCGGCCTGGGGGCCGTTGGTGCCGGGGGTTTCCGTCAATACCCCGAATATGGTCATTTGCTCGCCGCGCCGGGCCTTGGCGTAGCGCAGAAGAGCGCCCCAGTCGGCCGCCTCCGAGGCATAGTAGACCTGGGGCATCGGTACGTCGGGGCGAAAACCGTACGCCACCTGCAGGAGCTGGTGCTCCGTCCAGTAACTTGCCTCCGCTGAGCCGTAGTCCACCATGGCCGGGGAAGGTCCGCCGACGGTCCTGGCGTAGCCCTCCAGGACATCGTAGGTATTGGTATAACCGGGGTCGTACGCCGGCTCGGCGTCGTCGGCACCGACGACGCCGACGTCGTCGGTAAAGGCGTCCCGGGCTTTCAGATCTGTCGTCCATGCACCGATCTTCATCACGGTAAGGGCCAGTTGCGAGCCCCAGGCGACGAGATTGGAGGGCTCGTCCGGGCACCCACAGATGTCGGCCCCCGCCCCGCAGGGCTGGCCGGGGCCACAGCTGTTATTGGTCCCGACGGCGACGTCGAGGGTGGTGTAACTGGGGGCATACCGGTAATAGCCTCTGATGTAGTTCTCGACACCCCTCGTGATCGAGGCGAAAGGTACGAAGGGACCGCCGAAACCCATGGTCCCGTAGCTGAGGCCATTGTCAGCGGGCCGGCCGAAATCCAGGATCACGATCCCTTGAGCGGCGCTTTTGCCGGCCTTCTCGCCCTGACGGTAAAGGACGAGCGGATTGGCGCTGCGTTCGTAGTATGACGTAGTCCTCGCCGGCGGCGCCACCGCGTAACTGGCGGCGCCCGAGGTCAGCGGACCGCCGATGCCAGCGACCAAAACGAGCGCGATGCCCCGTCGAAAGCGCCGATTACCACGCCGTCGACGCGCCAGCCAGTGGTGGACGCCACTCCACGTCATGACAGACAAGTGTCGCGCACTTGGAGGCGCCGGTGGCGCACCCAAATGCGCCGGCGGTTAGAGGTAAACCTCTCCCGCCGGTATGCCGAGGTCCTTGGCGAACGCTTGCTGTAGGGAAAGATCCTTGGCGAACACGGCACTGAAACCGGTCTCGAACGATTTGACGCTGTGGATCGAGCTCAGGAGGGTGATCAATTGCTTGTTGGAGCTGACGATGGCCGCCGCCTCTGCCGCCGTCTGGCCCGTAAAGCCCACTTTCAGCAGCGCGGTGTCGAAGGCCTTCAGAGCGGGGATGAAGGCGGTGCAGGGCTTGGAGATTTGGGCTACCGTCGCCTTGGTGCCCAGCGCCTCGAGGGCATTGGTCCATTTGGTATCCGGCCCCACGAACGCCTTCTCGGCGGCATGGAACCGGGACATCTGTGAGGGCGGGATCTTTACCAACGTCGCTGCCGAGGCCGCGTCAGCACCCAGGCCCAGAAGGACCAAAGCGGCGGCGAGGACTGTGAACAACCTTAAGCGCACTGTCTACCTCCTGGTCAGTACCTGGTCACCGAGCACGCATGGCTCGGACAAACATGAGAGCGGAGCCTAGCTGACGCGCCCCTGACGTCGGGGTCTGGGGCTGGTATTTCGGCCGGCGTCAGGGGCCGGCGTCAGGCGGCGTCGCCCTGAGCTACGGCCGGCCGAGGACCGCCAGGAAGGGACCCCACCACGTCCGCGGCGACCTCGGCGAGCCGGCGGCCGCTGCGTTGGGACTCCCGGCGCAGGTCGTCGAAGGCCTCCAGGGCACTGACACCGTGGCGTGCCATCAGGATGCCTTTGGCTTGGCCGACCACGTCGCGGCTCTCCAGTGCGTCGCGAAGGTGCCGGTTGGCCATCTCGACGCTCACGAGCGTAGAAGCGTTGGCCAGCACGACCGCCGCCTGGCCGGCCAAGGCCCGGGCCGCCAGCCAGGTTTGCCGGTCGTTACGGTGCCCGGCTTTGGAGTACAGGTTGAGGGCGCCTAGCGTCTTGTCCCGCGGGCGGAGCGGGAACGACCACACCGAGGAGAAGCCCAGTTCGCCGGCGACGGAAGAAAACCCTGGCCATCGCCGCACCGGGAGCGGCACGGCCACCTCGGCGCCGGTCCTGATGGCTTCGACGCACGGCCCGCCCCCGCACCGGTACTGCGCCTCGTCTGCGGCCCGGACGGCGAGCGTGGTGGCGCTGGTCGTTTCCAGCCGTTCGCCATCATGGACCACCAGGGAGACGCTGGCCGCGTCCACCCGGGGCACGGTCGTAACGGCCAGGTTGACGATCACGTCCAGCAAGCCCGGGACCGTCTGCTCCGAGAGCACCATTAGTGCCAGGTCCGCCCTAAAGGCGGCCACCGTCCAGGCGTTGTCGGGCAGGTTCATTAGAGGCGCCTCCTTCGTCGGGAATAAAAGAGGCGACAAAGCCTGCGCCGGGGCGACAGCCGGGCCATGCCGCCCAAACCCACCGCTTCTTCTCAAGGTCAATTTTACCAAGGGGTTATGGGGACGGTCCCTCTTTTCTTGATAAGACACCTCGGTTACGCATTGGGAGAAGGGGCGGAAGGCTCGTCCACCGTTCGGGTGCCGCCAACGGCTACCCTCGACATGCGTGCTGACCTCCGAAGACGGCGTTGGTCCGGCTGTGCAGCGTCTTGGCCTTGGCCGGCTCGACCGGCTCCCCGCTGAATGGCGCCCGTCACCTGACCCGCGGGAAGTGTCAGTAGGCATCGTGCACCTCGGGACGGGAGCGTTCCATCGGGCGCACCAAGCTGTGTACACCCAACAAGCAATGGCGACGAGCGCGGAGACATCATGGGGCATTTGCGGGGTTACCCAGCGCAGCCCCGTCGTGGCCCAGGCGCTCCTACCCCAGGACTGCCTTTACAGCGTCCTCGAGCGTCGGCCCATGGGCACCAAGGTGAGCGTTATCGGCGCCATTAGGGACGTTCTCGTCGCTCAGGACCAAGCGGAGGCGGTGACCGACCGGCTGGCCGACGCCACAACTCGCATTGTCACGCTAACGGTCACCGAAAAGGGTTACCGCTTGGGCCCTTCTACCGGTCGCTTGCGCGTTGACGACCCCGAGGTGCAAGCCGACGCTGCCGGTCGGCCGCCCCGGACCGTCGTCGGCCAGCTGGTAGGGGGCCTCGAGGCCCGCCGGCGCCGTGGCTCGCCTTCGCTCACCGTGTTGTGCTGTGACAACCTCCCGCACAACGGGGACACCCTGGGCCAGTTGGTGAGCGATTTCTGTGAACTGAGGCGGAGCTCGCAGGCCGGTCGCCTGCCGTCCTGGGTCAGCGAGAACGTGTCTTTCCCCAACACGATGGTGGACCGGATCGTACCGGCCACCACCGATGACGACCGCCGCGAGGCGGCGTTATTGCTCGGTTTGGACGACCGCGGCGTGGTGGTCACCGAGCCCTTCTCGCAATGGGTCATCGAGGACCGCTTTGCCGGGCCCCGGCCCGCCTGGGAAAAAGCCGGGGCGATGCTGGCTGTCGACGTGGCGCCTTACGAGGAGATAAAGCTACGCCTCCTCAACGGCAGCCATTCCGCGCTGGCCTACCTTGGTGCGCTGGCCGGTTTCGACCTCATCGCCGACGCCGTCCGCCGGCCCGACTTCGCCCGCTTTACCCGAGCTTTTATGGACCTCGAAGTCACCCCCACCTTGACCGTCCCGCCCGGCTTCGACCTGGCCGCGTACAAAGACGCTCTCATGGGCCGGTTTGCCGACCCGGCGCTACGCCATCGCACCGTCCAGATCGCCATGGACGGGAGCCAGAAACTGCCGTACCGGCTCTTGGCCACGATCTCTTCCCGTCTGCGCGCTGGGCACGAACCGCGCCGCGCTTGCCTGGCCGTGGCCGCCTGGATGCGTTTCGTCACCGCCGGGAAAACCGACGACGGCGCCCGCCTGCCCCTCGAGGACCCCCTGGCCGGACATCTCCGCGGCGTGGTAGCCGGCGCGTCGACGCCCGCCGCTATCGTGTCGGCCCTGCTGAGCCTGAGGGAGGTCTTCCCTGCTGACCTAGCCGACGACGCCAGCTTCCGGTCCCTGCTCACCGAGGCCCTCGACGTCCTGTCCCGCCGGGGAGCGGCCGGTGCGGTCGCCTCTGCCGGCGGCGAGAGCTCGGCGTAGCCGGTGGGAGCTCGAGCGGGGCGCGGGAGCGGTGGGCCAGGACCAGTGATCGCTTTCGGGCCTTCTCCCGTACCTCCTACCAACGCCCACGACGGGGAGGGAGCCATGGACGTACGACGGGCAGGCGCCCGGCTCGCCATGGTCGGCGCCCGGCGGCGACTTTTGGGGTTGGCCGGCGTGGCCGTGGCGGCGGGGACCACCGCCCTGGGCGCCAGCCCGGTGCTGGCGACCCGCGCCCCTAGCGTGGGCTCGCCCACCACGATCATGGTCGAGAAGACCAAGAGCTGGGGGCCGGTCCTTGCCCTCTCGAGCGGCTGGACGATCTACCGGCTTACCCTCGAGCCGATGGACAAGAGCACATGCTCGGGCCGCTGCGCCCAGTACTGGCCCCCGGTCGTCCTGGCCCCGGGCCAAAGCAGCCCTCTAGGGCATGGCGTCGGCCAC
>JBKQUU010000140.1:0-11308 GCA_052325485.1 Acidimicrobiales bacterium
GGCCAAAAGCTCCCGAGGGGCCATGGCTGAGGGCAATGGTGAGGCCGTGACGAGCCCGCAGGGACGGGCAGCGCTCTTCGCCCCGAGCCCATCCTCTGCCCGACTGGGGGAGGGAGCGAGCGAGCGAGCGACGGGAATCGAACCCGCGATCTCAGCTTGGGAAGCTGATGTACTGCCTCTGTACGACGCTCGCGCGACCAGCTGCTTGGCCGACCATGCTAGCCCCAACTCTGTCCGGGGGCTATTACGACGCGTCAGCCTGGCGGCTCGCCTTTACCCGAATACTGTTCCCGCCGCCCACTCAGCGTGGCAGGACGACAGCGCAAAAGGGTCATTTACTTCTCAAACTAGAGACATAAGGCGCAAGCAAAGCGAAGCGCTACCAAAAGGCTCTATGCACACTTGGCAAAGCCCCGGTAAACGTGTACTCTCATTCCCGGAGCGGGAACCCGCCGCCTGCTCCGTAGAGCGGATCTGAGATCCGCCGCTCGGTCTGCTCCGCCGATGGCGCCCTCCGGGGCGCCATTGGTGTCTTCAGGCGCAGGTAGATCCCCTTGGGCGCCAGCGGCCCCGAGACGGGCGACGGCATTTAGCGGAGCCGCTGCGCAGTTTGCAGTTCGGTAGCAACCTCAATTCTCTCGGCGCCAAATACGTGCCCACCTCTAACCTGCCGGTGCTTTTCACAGCCTGCCGGGAGGGCCGGGCCGGACGGCAATGGCATGTTTTGGGGGCCGGCAGCCACGGGCACGGTAAAGTCACTTTCTGTGCCGGAGCGTTGGCGCCAACCGTTCGCCTCCACCGAGGCCGTACGCCTGCGGATGAGCGCCCAAAGGCGCGAAGGCACAGGCCCGGAAATGGCCCTGAGGCGGGCGTTGCACGCCCTCGGTCTCCGCTACCGCCTGCACCGCGCGCCCCTGCCGTCGCTGCGACGCAAGGCCGACATCGTCTTCAGTCGCCAGCAAGTCGCCGTTTTCGTCGACGGCTGCTTCTGGCACGGTTGTCCCGAGCACGGCCGGCGCCGTCACGATGTCAACAGCTGGTACTGGCCGGACAAGATCGCCCGCAACCGTGGTCGGGACGAAGACACGGACCGACTGCTCAGGCGCTCCGGCTGGCTGGCCCTGCGCTTTTGGGAGCACGAGCTGACTGCAGGCGGCGCGTCGGCCGCGGCTTTGCGGGTAAAGGCGGTGCTGGAAGAGCGCCGGCTGCCATCAGCTGGCAAAGACCACCCCCACAAAGACGGACAAGGCCGGCCCCCGCCGGGGCCGGCCTTGTCGTGGCCGGGTTAAAGTTTTGCCGGCTTCTTAGGCCGGCGGTCCACTCGCCAGGGTCACCGTCGTCGTATGCGACTGGCCCGACTGGTCGTCCCAGCCCAACTGCACCCGCTGGCCGGGGTGGTGAGGTACGAGCAACTCGGTCAGCTGGGACGGTGAGGTGACGGTCTGCCCGCCCAGGGAAATGATCGTGTCCCCGGCGGCGAGACCCGCGGCTTGCGCTGGCCCGCCACTCACGACGTTGCTGACCTCGACGCCGGTGCTGGCACCGTTGCCGCCGCCGGCGTACTGGCCAAAGTACGGGCTGTCGTCCGTCGAGCCGATCAGGACCCCGAGGAACGCCGTCGCTCCGATGTGGACCGTCGCGCCCACCTGCCCGGCCTCGATGTCCTTGGCAATTGGGATAGCCGTGCCCATGGGTATGGCAAAGCCGGCATTGCCCTGCGCCGCGAAGGCGAAGCTCTGAGACGCCGCCGTGTCCATACCGATGACCTGGCCAGCGGCGTTGACCAGCGGGCCACCGGAGTCACCCGCCTCGACATTGGCATTGACCTCGATAAGGCCTGAAAGTTGCTCGCTGGAGCCTGTCAGCTCGTCGGACGCTGTGATCGACTGGCCAAGGGCCGTGACCGACCCTCCGGCACTGGTCGGCGTGCCTCCTGTCCCACCGGCATTGCCTATGGCCACCACGGCCTCACCGACGGAGGGCTTGGATGTCGCCAGTTGCGCCGTTTTCAGACCGGAAGCGCCCTGCAGTTGCAGGACGGCGACATCGTGGCCGAGGTCGTAGCCCACCACCGTGGCCGAGTAAGTCTCGCCGTTGCCGATATCGGTCACACTTATCTTCGTGGCGCCGTCGACCACGTGGTTATTGGTAAGTACCTCCCCGTTAGAGGTGAGCACGATCCCCGTCCCCGCCCCCTCTGCGTCCTGGTAGTTGAGGGTGGTATTGACGTCGACGAGTGCCTGGTCGACCTTGGCGGCGATAGCGGGAACGTCCGAGGGCGCGCCAGCCCCCTCGGTGTTCTCCGAGCCGCTGCCTCCTGAGCCGTTACCCGAGTAGAACGGCGAATTGCCGTAGTCAGGCGACGATGGGTCGGTGCCCGCGCCTCCGGTGCCGCCACCGGCACTAGGCGTAGGGTTCGGAGCAGCTACGTTCCCGGGCCGGCTCAGCGGCCAAGCGGCGTGGCCGATCCCGGCGCCGGCAACCGCAGCGGCGGCGATCACCAGCACGGCCGCGGCCGAGCGCCAGACAGGCCTCCGGCGGGAAGGGCCGGCCGGCGGAGCCGCCGGCGGCTGGTCACCCGAGGGGCCTAAGCCGTAATAGGGCACCCCCGAAGGCGGTTGGCCGGGGGGCGTTTGGCCGTACGAGGGCGGGCCGTACGAGCCCGGGCCGAAGGCGGGCGGGCGGGGGGGGGCGTAGGGGCCCGTGGACGGGCCGCCCTGCGCTCCGACAGGCCAGGCCGGCCCGGGGTAGGCGGGTGGCACTGCCGGGCCTGGCGCCGGCCTGGTCGTGTCATCGTCGCCGGCTGCAGGTACGTAGGGAGGAGCCCACCGCCTCGTGCTGTCGTCTTCGTCTGGCCAAATCGGTCGGTCGGTCATTCCTGCCTCCGCGTCTCACTGTGTAAATCGTTCTTCAGTACCTTGTCCCAGTGAAGACTCGTTACCTGTGAACGGCCTAAACCGGCCCTTAAACTCTCCCCAATCGGTGCAAGGGCGTCAGTCGCTCTCGGTAATGGTCACTGACCCGATAGCGACGCGCTCTTTGGGTTTGCCCGAGGCAGTCCCGATGGCGTCGATGGCGGCCACTACCTCGAGGCCGCTCACGACCTTGCCGAACAGGGAGTACTGCGGAGGTAGGCGCACACCGCTGGCTCCGCTGATCACGAAGAACTGGCTGCCGTTAGTGTTGGGCCCGGCGTTGGCCATGGCCAGCGAACCGAGCTCATAGCGCCCGGGTCGGGGGAGCTCGTCCGCGAAGCGGTAGCCGGGCCCTCCGGTCCCTGTACCCGTGGGGTCCCCTCCCTGGAGGACGAAACCCGGGATCACCCGATGGAAGAAGATGCCCTCGAAATAGTGGTACCGGGCCAGGAAGACGAAATTGTTGACAGTGTTTGGAGCGGCGGTGGGATCGAGCGCGATCACCATCGTCCCTTTGGAGGTGACCATATCGGCCGTATAGCGCCGCCGGACGTCGATGCACATCGGAGGGGGCCCGTCGAAGTGCTGGATCTTGGGGCTGGAACCGTCGGAGGCCGGGCAGTCAGTCGTCATGAGACCCTGTCTAGCGGATAGCCACCCTCAGGGTGGCCCAGCCCGGCCGGTGCCGCGGGCGGCCCCTTCGGCTCATTTGGCCACCTGTTGATGGCGGAGGCAGTAGCGGGCCGCCGGCAGTTCCGCCAGGCGTGCCTCACCGATAGGCCCCCCGCAGGCTTCGCACTGCCCATAACTCCCCTCTTCCAGGCGCCGGAGGGCGGCATCGACGTCGTCAAGGTCCCTACGGGCCCGCTCGAGCAGAGCGTTACCCGTCTCGGGCGCGAACGTCTCAAGAGCTGATGGGCCCCCCGCCTTCTCCTCAGTCATTGCCTGCCGTCCCTCTCCATCTTCCCTCCCTCGCGCCTCGCTACCCGTCTTGTCGCTATGCGCTCTCACCGATCTCTCGTAACGCGGCGGTAAGGGCGCGGACGATCGCTTTGGCCGTCAGCGGCGACAGGTGAGCGACCAGGCCCGTGCCGGGACGCCCGACCTCTTCGACGGTCAATTCGACACGAAGGTCCGCGCATGGCTCGCAGTCGTCCAGAGCGACCACTGACCAGGCGAGTGGCGTGCGGTCGGGGTCGTCCTCCGGGTGATCGTCACGGCCGTAGCCGACGAGCTTCTTCACGATAAGGACCAACCGCCCCTAGCTCATTGCCTGTAGCCCTCGACAACGCCCTCCGGCCGCACGCTCACCTCGTCGGGATCGGCGCCGGCGGCCCGACGGGCACGGCGTTGGCGGAGCAAGTCCCAGCATTGGTCCAGCGTCACCTCGATCTGGCGGAGCCGGTCCAAGTCCTCGGGCGAGAGCTCCTCACCGGCGTGCGACCTCTCCAGCGAATGCTCCTGCTCGGACAGCTCACCGATCCGGTGCACGATATCGCCATCGTTCATCTCCCCACCTCCTGGCAATGCCCACCTCCTGGTTCGTCCCAGACAGGATACTTTCGAGCCCGCACAAAACCTAAGGCAGCGGGAGTAGGGTCGGCACGGCTTCGGCCAGGTGAGCGGCTTCAGCGTCGTCTTGGGCCGTGGTCGCCGACCGGCCCACCAGTTGAGCTTGCCGGCTGTAGTCAGCCACCTCAGCAGTTTCTCTGGCGTCGTCCCAGCCCAGCAGCGGCCCCATGATCCCGGCTACCGCCACCGCGCTGGCCACGCCCCCGTTCGGGGTCTCCATCGCGATCCGGGTGCGACGGGCCAGGACGTCTTCGAGGTGAAGAGCCCCCTCGTGCGTGACGGAGTACTCGACCTCGGCCTTCAGGTAGCGGCTCGCCCCGGGGACCGGTCCCGCCAGAAGGGGGCGGGAGGCGGTCAACCCGATGACCTCGGTGGCCAGACCGCCATAACGCCGGAGGAGGTGCTCGGCCTGCTCGACCGAGACACCATGGTGGCGGGCAAAGTCGTGCCGGCCTTCCCACATCTCCCGGAAAGCACCGGCCGCGAGCAGGGGTACGGTCGCCGTCCTGGACCGAGGGACCTGGAACTGGGCCTCGGCCACGACGGCGTCGATGGCGTCGGCGGCCATGACGCGGTATGTCGTGTACTTCCCGCCCGACACGACCACTAGGCCCGGGGCCGGTCGGGAAACGGCGTGCTCGCGCGAGAGCTTGGTGGTGGCCGCTCCTCGTCCCGCCCCCGCCCGCCCCTCGCCCGGGCCCCGCACGACCCCTGAGCCGGCGACCAGAGGTCGCAGGCCGGCGAAAACGGCTTCCACGTCCGGCCTGGCCAGCGGCCGGGCCACCACCTTATTGAGCTCCGACAGCAGGTAGTCGACATCGGCCACGGTCGCCAGCGGCCGGGCTTTACCGTAGGACCAGTCCGTATCGGTAGTGCCTATCAGCCAATGCTCCCCCCAGGGCAGGACGAACAGCACGCTTCGGTCCGTGCGCAGGATGAGGGCCGTGGTGACGTCTAGCTTCTCCCGCTTTACGAGAAGATGGGCGCCCTTGGAGGGCCTGATCCGCACCGTGCGCTCCACGCCGGCCAACGCCTCTGTCTCCTCGGTCCAGGCGCCCGTGGCCAGTACGGTGACGCGGGCCCGCACCTGGTGTTGGCGACCTGTTTCGGCGTCCTGCACGGTCACGCCGCCGACCCGGCCGTTGTCGTGCCGGAAGCCGACTACCGTGGCACGGCTGACGGCGACGGCGCCGTACGACACCGCCGTCCGCACCAGTTCGACCACATAACGGGCGTCGTCGACCTGGGCGTCATAGTACAGGACGGCCCCGCTCAGCGCCCGGGGGTCGAGCCCGGGGGCCGAAGCGAGAGCGTGGCGCTTGCTGAGGTGCCGGTGGAGGGGGAGCCCCCGGCCGCTGCCCGTCGCCAGGCCCAGGATGTCGTAA
Organism: Acidimicrobiales bacterium; assembly: GCA_052325485.1. Taxonomy (GTDB): domain Bacteria; phylum Actinomycetota; class Acidimicrobiia; order Acidimicrobiales; family Palsa-688; genus Fen-671. The sequence goes on from JBKQUU010000140.1 coordinate 5,873, forward strand.
AGGGCCACCCCGGCACCGACGTACGGGCGCTCGAAGAAGGGGCGCCGCAACGGGTACAGCACCGGCACGGGCCGGACTAGGTGAGGTGCCAGGTGCTGGATGAGCAACGACCGCTCCCTCAGTGCCTCGCGCACCAGGCGGAAGTCCAACATCTGGAGGTACCTTAGGCCGCCATGGACCAACTTGCTGGACCGGCTCGACGTGCCCGCCGCCCAGTCCTGGGCCTCCACCAGGCCCACCGACAGGCCTCGGCTGGCCGCGTCCAAGGCCGTGCCGGCACCGGTGACACCACCCCCGACCACCAGGACGTCAAGCGGGGTGCCGGTCAGGCGGGCGATGTCCGCTTGCCGGCGCTCAGGGGAAAGGGTGCTCGATTGTCTCACTGCCACTCCATGCGGGAGCCTACTGTGGCTAATGCCGCGGCAGCAGCGCCAGGGCAACCCCGGGGACCAGGAGCAAACTCCCGAATGCGAGACTTCGTGGGCGCGATCGACCAGGGCACGACGAGCACGCGCTTTTTCGTCTTTGACCACGACGCCAGGGTCGTCGCCCACCAGCAGTTGGAGCACAGCCAGCTGCTGCCACGCCCGGGATGGGTCGAGCACGATCCCCTGGAAATCCTGGAGCGGGTGCGTACGGTCATGCGTGCCGCCCTGGCCGAGGCCCGGCTCACGGCGTCCGACCTCGCCGCCCTCGGTATCACTAACCAGCGTGAGACCACCGTCGTGTGGGACCGCCTCACGGGCTTGCCCTACACGAACGCCATCGTCTGGCAGGACGTGAGGACCGACCGGATCGTCTCGAGGATCGAGCGCGAGGGGGGGGCGGCGGTGGTCCGTGAAAGGACCGGGCTGCCTCCGGCAACGTATTTTTCCGCCGCCAAGATCCAGTGGATCCTGCAAAACGTCGGCGCCGCCCGGGAGGGGGCGGCGGCCGGGACCGCCTGCTCAGGGACCATCGACAGTTGGCTGCTGTGGAACCTCACCGGTGGGCCGAAGGGAGGGCGTCACATCACCGACGTGACCAACGCTAGCCGGACGATGCTAATGGACCTGGGCACCTTGTCGTGGGACGGCGAGTTACTGGACATGTTCGCGGTGCCACAACATGTCCTGCCCGAGATCCGCCCGTCGACGGGGATTTTCGGTGACATTTTCCCAGAAGGGACCGAAAAGGCGGCCGTGCCCTTGACGGCTCTCCTGGGCGACCAGCATGCGGCCATGATCGGCCAGGTGTGCCTGAGCCCGGGGGAGGCCAAGAACACCTATGGGACAGGCAATTTCCTGTTGGTCAACACGGGGAGCGAGATCGTGAGGTCCAAGAACGGCCTTCTCAGCACGCTGTGCTACCAGATGGAAGGACGGCCGGCGGTCTATGCGCTGGAGGGGTCGGTAGCCGTGACGGGTGCGGCCGTGCAATGGCTCCGGGACCAGCTCGGCGTTATAAGCAGCGCCTCCGAGGTCGAGACCCTGGCCGCGGGCGTCGACGGCTCCGGTGGTGTCTATTTCGTCCCGGCCTTCTCCGGTCTTTTCGCCCCGTACTGGCGCTCGGACGCCCGCGGCACGATCGTGGGCCTGACGCGTGCCAGCACCAAGGCCCACTTGGCCCGGGCCACCCTCGAAGCCATCTGTTTTCAAACCCGGGACGTGGTACTGGCCATGGAGGACGACCTCGGGCGCAGCCTGGGGACCTTGAAGGTGGACGGCGGGGTCACCGCCAACGAGCTTTGCATGCAGGCACAGGCCGACATTCTGGGTGCGCCGGTCTCGCGGCCTCTGATCGCCGAGACGACCGCCCTGGGGGCCGCCTACGCCGCCGGCTGTGCGGTCGGCTTCTGGTCTGGTGAGCAGGAGCTGCGCCGGAACTGGCACGAGGGGCGGCGATGGCGACCGCTTTGGGACAGCGACCGGCGCGAGGACGCCTATGCCGGCTGGAAAAAGGCGGTGGGACGGGCCCTGGACTGGGCATCACCGAGTTAGGGCCGCCGCGGCGAGGACTAGCAGTCGAACTAGCCCGAGAGGCTGCGCAGAGCCTCGAGCACCACCCCCGGCTCCCCGGCGCCCGAGAAAAACGCCTCGTCAGCGGCCTTGACGACGGGGATGGCCAAGAGAGCCAGCTCAGCCCCCTCGTCGGTGACAACCACGCACTGCGCTCGGGAGTCTTTGGGGTCAGGGCTCCGGGCAACCAGGTTCTTGGTCTCCAGCGCCCGCACCACCTGGGAGGTCATCATGGCGTCGGTCCCGGCATGTTCGGCCAGACGCCGCTGGTTGGGCGTCTCGCCGGCGACGCGGCTCAACCACCACGCGCTGGCCAGAAGGACGAACTGGACGTGGGTGAGGCCGAAGGGGCGCAACGTGGCCGTCATCAGGCGCTGCCAGCGCAGCGTGGTCCTCCACAACAAGAAGCCTGGGCTTTCCCTGGGTTCCATGCCTTCCCTTTCCGCTCTGGCCCCTACGGTCCGGCCTTAACGGTCTGGCCCTTGCGCTCCGGCCTCACGGTCTGGCCCTTACGGTCAGGCCTTCAGCCACCTCTTGTCGAGTACCCAAGTCGGGCCAGGCGGCAACCTTTGGCTCGCCGCGCCAGAGGGCAACCATATGTTCGCACGGCCATTTAGAGGCCGCCTGGCGGGGGCCATGCGGCCCGCTCTGATCTGGGGGCCCCTTCCCATTGCGGGGACCCAATTTGGCACTGACCGTGGCTTAGCATCGTAAGGACATGGCCGTTGACCACGCTCTCCGCCGCGGTCGCCAGGCTGACCAGCGGGCGCAGCAGGGGGCCTCCGCGCCCCAGATCCGGCGCCGGCGCCGCTGGCCGAGGCGGATCCTGATAGGGGCCAACGTCGTCGTCCTGGCCATGCTGGCGTTGGGCGTGTCCGCCTACGGCTACGTACAGTGGCGCCTCGGGCAGGTCAACCGGGTCGTGGTCCAGGGCCTGACGCCCGCCCCCAAGCCCGGGGCACCGATCACGGTGCTAGCCGTCGGCAGTGACACCCGCAACCTCGGCAGCGGGGCCAGCGCCATATTCGGGAGCACGGACAGCGTCAGCGGGCAGCGTTCCGACACCATCATGCTCGTCCGCATCGTCCCGGCCACCTCGAGCGTCGCCATCCTGTCCATCCCCCGGGACCTGCTGGTGCCCATTGCCGGCATGGGCACCACCCGCATAAATGCGGCCTTCAACAGCGGCCCGGACCTGCTGGTGAGCACTATCGAACAGGACCTGGGGATCGACTTGAACCACTTCATGGTGGTCAATTTCTATTCGTTCGCCCAGATCTCCGACGCTATCGGTGGGGTCTACCAGTACTTCCCCACACCCGCCCGGGACCTGTACTCGGACCTGAGCGTCCCCAAAGCGGGCTGTGTCCTGCTGAAAGGGAGCCAGGCGCTGGCCTTTGTCCGCTCCCGCGAGTACCAGTACTACCTGGACGGCTCCTGGCAGTACCAGCTCGTCCCCGAAAGCGACCTGGCCCGTATCCAGCGCCAACAGGACTTCGTGAAATTGGCCATAAAGAAGGCGGAGCAGGTGGGCCCCACCAACCCCGTAGCGCTCAATGGCGTGATCGCCGGCATCGCCGGCAGTCTCACGGTGGACGACAATTTCTCCAGCTCCCAGCTCCTAAACCTCGCTTCCGTGCTCCGCCACGCCAATGCCGCCGGGATCCCGGAGTGGACCTACCCAACGGTGAACTCGACCGAGGTCCCCGGGGCCCTCGACCCCGTCCCCTCGGCGGACCAGCAAATGGTCCAGCAGTTCCTGAGCTACGGGCTGCCCCCGACGGGCACTACCACCGGCACGGCCACGGCCGCCACCTCCGCCACGGCCGCCACCAGCACCCACCCGGCAGACGGCAGAACAGCCGTGGCCGACGTCGTGCTCACAGCTTGGCTCGAGGCCGGCACTGAAGCCACAGGCACTAAAGCCACAGGCACTGAGGCCACAGGCACTGAGGCCACAGGGCCGTCATCGAGCCTGTTGGCGACGACACCGCCCAGCGAGGTGGCCCCCGACTCCTCGTCTTTTTATGACGGGCAGTACGTGCCGCCGGGCTTGCAGCCCGGCCAAGTCCCGGGAAACTGCCCAACCTGAGGGACGGGGCCAAGGCATGGCGCCACGGCGCCGGCCCCTCAGCCCACCCGGGCCAACGCCTCCTGGTAGACAGCGGCGAGGTTGTCCCAGCGGCGGTTTGCCGCTTCGTCGATCGCCTGACGGTCAGGGTCGGCGTCGAACCAGGCAACGGTCTCCGTGATCCCTTGCGCGAACGGCACCGTCGCCCGGAAGTCGGGGACGACGCCGCGCAGCTTGCTGTTGTCGAACACCGTGCTATAGATCTTGTCCCCGAACAGGCTGCCGAGCTCGCTTGGGTCGGCCGCCACGATGGCGTCGCTGGGGACGTGGAGGATGTTGGGAGCTACCCCGGCAGCTGCGCCCACCAGGGAGTAGATCTGGTCCCACGCCAGGGCTTCGTCCGATGTGATGTGGAAGTCCTGGCCGAGGGCGGCGGGATGGCCTAGGAGCCCGAGGAGGCCTTTGGCGAAATCGCTGTTATGGGTGATCGTCCACAGGCTCGTGCCGTCGCCGGGGACGATGATCGGAGCCCCGCGGCGCATGCGGTCGACGATCGTGTACGGCTTGTCCCAGCTGCCGATGACCACGGGGATCTGGGACACCCCATAGGTGAGCGACGGCCGGACGATGGTGTAGGGGAACCCGCTCCGCTCCCCGGCTTCCACCAGCAGCTTTTCGCAGGCGATCTTCTGGCGCCCGTAGTCCCAGAAGGAGTTGGACTGAGGCGTCCTCTCGGTTATGAGCCAGTGGCTCGGCGGCTTCTCGTAGGTGGCGGCGGTGGAAATGAACACGTACTGGCCGGCACCGGCGAAGACGCTGATGTCCTGTTGCACTTGGGCAGGAAGGTAACCCACCCACTGGACCACGACGTCCCATTCGTGGCCCTGCATGGCGGCTCGCACCTCGGCTTGGTTGTAGGCGTCGGCGATGATGGTCCGTCCGGCGGGCACCGGGACCTGGAGGCGGGAGCGGCCCCGGTTGAGAAGCCAAAGTTCGTGCCCGGCGGCGACGGCCGCGGCCGAACAGGCGCTGCTTATAAGACCGGTACCACCCACGAACAGGGCCCGCATGCCTGGCATCTCCTCTTCTGCTGTGCGCCCCGGCGCAGACCGCCGGCGTACGCCCAACACAATACGGTCATCTCAACAGGGCATGCCTGGTTCGGGCGCGTCACGGGTACGTTTGGCGGATGAATGTTCAACCTGGGCGCCCCTTCCCGCTGGGGGCTACCCCCACTGCGGAGGGGACCAATTTTGCGGTTTCGTCGGAAATCGCCTATGCCATCGAGGTTTGCTTGTTCGACCAGGACGGGCAGGAGCAACGCGTAGAGCTACCAGCACTCACAGCTCACGTCTTCCACGGGCTGGT
>JBKQUU010000141.1:0-10130 GCA_052325485.1 Acidimicrobiales bacterium
GCCGACCGGCTCGTGACCGCCTCTCTGCGCGATGCCGCGCGGCTGTTGGGCCTGCCCCTTCTCGACCACCTCATCCTCACCGCCCGCTCTCACTTCTCGTTCCGGGAGGTCGAGGGCTGGGAGACGGATGGGGCGACGGTGGCGGCGTGAGCGCCGGCGCCCTGCTGGCGGGCCCGGTGCGCCGCCGTCCGTCCGCCGGCCCCCGGGTGGCCGGGCCGCCCACCCGGCTATGCTGCGGCGTGCAATTCTGAGCGCGGAGGGTGAGGTGAGGCTCATGGGAGCGACGCCGGCGTCGGCGGCGCGCCGGGGCAGGGCGGCGGAGGTCCAGCCTCTGCCGGCACCGCTCGGACACCAAAGCTCGCGGAACCGTCGGACCTGATGGGTCCAGCCAGGCCCCGCGCCCGTCTGACCGTCCGTGCCCCCAAACCACGCGGGAAGGGTCAGACGGCTCGCCCGCTTGGGACCTGACGTGCTCCTTGTCGACCGGCCGTCCAGCGCGGCGGCGAAGGAGCAGGTCCGCTTGCCAATCACCGGCCGCGCGAGGTGTAATCGGACCATGAACTATCACTGGGAGTTTTCGGACAGCGGCGACAACCCGGGCTGGCTTCTCGAGGAGGGTGAGACCGTTGGTCCCACCATGCCCGAGCCCAAGGCCTCAATAGCCAGGCACTCGAGCGGGACCCAGGAGACGTTCGTCGCCAGCGGGCCGCTGCTTCCCGAGGCAAAAGAGTTCGACACCTTCCAGGAAGCAATGGACTGGGCCGAAGGTGCCGTGAGAGGTGCCGGCAACACCATCGACGGCCGCTAGCTGCGGTTAGGGGCCACCGGGCGTGGTTCCGTGGACGTCGCCGTGACACGCGCACTTACTCGTCTAGCTCCGAGAGCAGCGGCAGCAAGATACCCCTGTTCTTCCCTCTGGGCATCCCGAAGGACCTGTGGACTAGCTCGATGACGATGTGATTCGTGTCTTGCCACGTGCTCTCCACGGTCTTCGAACGCGGAGACAAGCGCCTAACTTCTCCATTTTCAGCTCTTCCTCCACCGCGATAGGCTGACCCTCAACGAAGTAAAGTGGCGCGAACCGACCGCAGTGGGCCTGGTCTTGTCGGTCCACACAACCCGAACCGCTCCGGACGTTGTGACCGTGGCCTCAATGGTCGTCCGGCCAGGTTGAAGTGCCCCTCAGGGAGGACGACCGGTAACGCCTCCTCGATGCGACCCCCGACCTCCTTCTAACGCGAGCAGCGGCGGACGAGCGCGGCGGCACCGTCGTGCCAATGGGCCGCTAAGCGGCGCCCCTCGGTCTGTAGGAAGCAGGCCCCAGGCCCCCGCCGTCCGGCCGACGATCTCTTTGGCAACTACCCACAACAAGCGGAGCCGTCCGCTCGGAGCCGCCGTGCAACCCACTATGCACGCAGGTTGCACGCCGACTTTCGGGGCTCGGGTAACGAGGCGCCCATTCGAGCATTTCCGCAGTTCGGAGGGGGGCTTGGTACAAAGCTCCACGCCGCGTCGGGCTCGCTGACCCGTGGCTACCCGCCGCCTAGATCGGCCCCCCGGCGTTACAGGTCAGTTGGCGGGGGCCCCAGCGACGCTCCCGCCGGCCATGGGCTGGGCGGCGACGCCCGGCGTAAATGCCATGAGCCGTCCGAGCGCTTCAACAGCGCGGTCAGCGCCCTCTATGCCGGCCCAAAGAGGGCGCGATTGCGAGAGGGCCAAAAGGGCAGGGGCGAGGTACCGGCGGTCACGGGCGTTCATCTGTTCTGCCAGGCGATCGGCCCGGCGGGCCATGGCGGCAAGCGCGGCGAAGTCGCTGAGGTGCCGGTGGCGGCCCAGGTCGTTCCAAACAGAGTAGGCGGCAGCCTTGGCTACAAGAGCTCCGAGCATGTTGGGGTGGCGCACGGTCCCCACCGTGCCGCCAACTTGTACGGTGACCGGCTCGGAGCGCGTGATGGCCTGTTGCACCCCCGGGGCCTGCAACGTGGTCCCACCGCTCACGGCGCGTCTTGAGGCGGCCGCCCCGCCGACGTCCCGGGGGATAAGCAGGTCGATCGACGCCAGGTCGCGCACCCACCGGTGCTGGTGGCCTTCCAGGCTCTGGCCGGCGGGGACGAACCCGACGGACACCAGGGCGGCAGTGAAGTCGTGCAGGACGTTGGGGTGCGCCCGCACGTCGAGGACCAGGTCGCTGTCATTGGTGAGCCGGACAGGGGCAAAGGAACGCTCTCGGCAGATGAGGTAGACCATCTGGCCGCCCACGAGGCACCAACCGTCGGGGTGCACCCTGGCCACCTCGAGCAGCCCCGACCAAAATTGCCTCTGGCCCTCGGCCAGGCCATCAAGGACAACGGGGGTCAGTTCGGACCGATCGGAGGAGCGCCTCGACCACGCCGTCTTCTCGCGGCCCGTCATGGTCGGCTAAGTCGGCGATTACGAGCCCGAGGAGCACCGGGCTCAAGAGCGACCGGTCGCTGGTGCGAAGCCACACGTTCCCCTCGGCAGACTCGGCCATCAGGTAGTCGCGCACCAGGGCGTCTAGGTCCGAACGTCGCACGTAGCCCTCCGCCCCGTTCCCCGCCGACATGGCCGAGCGCGGGTCGCTGATGCCCGAGGGGACCAGCCGAGGGTCGGCCAGGAGCTCGGCGATGTCGCCCGCAGGCGCAGCTAACCTCAGCAGGTCCGCCCGGCGTCTCAACCACGAGCGCAACAGCACCCCGGGCCGTCCCGACCCGAGCAGCTGGTCCCGCTTCTGTAAAAGCCGGTAGCGCTCTGAGGGGACGACGCCCGTGACGGGCTGGCCCGAGACAAGGTTGATGAACGCCCAGGCCATACGTTCTGACATGGGCCGGGATATTCTGAGCGAGCGGGGGATGGCGCCTACGGGGACCAGCCACCGGCCTGAAACCTGGCGAGCGGGCATGTCGCCGGCGGCGATCAACTGGCGGGCCCGAGCCTCGGTCACCCCCAGTTGCCTCGCCACCGCCTTCACGCCGACCTCCATCACACAATTCTATCGCGTGCGCAATACTTGTGTGCATGTGGGCCTCTAGCTGGTTCGCGGCCCGCCCGCCGGTCACGAGTCGGCCGGCAAGCGGCGTCCCGCCGGGACCAGGCCTGGAGCGACCTGGTTTCGCGGCGCCCTCATCGGGGTGGCCAGAGCGGCGTCGCGCACTCAAGGCGCCTACCTAGGGGCGCAGTACCGCCAGATCGCCGCTCGGCGGGGCCCGAACAAAGCTGCGGTCGCCGTCAGCCATTCCATGCTCGTCGCAGCCTGGCGCATGCTGAGCACTTGGCGAAATTGTCAGTGATCGGCGCGGCCGACATGGACGTGACGGATCGTAAGGATAGGTGCCCGGCGTGCAGGCGGCGTTGCCGTCGAGGGCGACAGCAAAATCGCCCCCGCTGGTCGTAATCGTCAGAGAGTCACCTTGCGATGCGCCGTCGACGGTGACGTCGAGCGTGCTGCCCGAGGTGCTGCACCCAACGTGGCGGAGGCACTTGCGGTTTGGGCAGAAATCGATAGCAAGACGGCCAGTACGCCGCCGACCAGCCCGAACGACAACATGACCAGCCCCGCTCGGCGACTTCTCGCCGGTTCACGGGGGTTACCTCTCCTCGGATCCCCATGGCCCGCGCAAGCGGCCCCCAAACTGAAGCAGCGAAGCGAAAGTCCAGACGGCCGACGACACGACGGCTACGCTCGCCGCGAGCGCGACTGGCACGCGGGGACGTGACGCGACGGGCCTCAGGAGCGTGCGCCTGCTGGGCTGATCTCCCATGTCAGTTGCCTCCATCTACTGTTAGTGCGAGCCTCGCGCTAACTCCCTAGCGCTGGAGGTGTGGGAGATAAACACGTGGTGATCCAGAGGTAAACACGTGGTGATATAAGGGTGAACTCTCGCGTAACAAAGCCGGGCCGATCGCTTGGCAGGGCCCGCCGCCGGAATACCCGCGTGGATGGTCTACTTGTACGAAGGCCGGATCCTCAACGAGAACAGGAGAAGTGACATGGCAGAGCCAGACGCAGTCTTCATCTACATCGGTACCTATCCGAACAAGGCCGCCGCGCAAGCCGACTACGAGGTCGTCAAGGGCCTGCACGCGGCCGACCTTGTCGGCACCTACGAGGCCGCTGTGGTCACGAAGGACGAGGAAGGCAAGGTCCATCTCCACGAGCACGAGCCGACGACGGAGCGCGCTGGGTGGGGCGGCGCGGTCGCGGGCGCCCTCATCGGCATCGTGTTCCCGCCCGTGATCCCCGGGACGGCGTTGGCCGGCGCCGCTGTCGGGGCGGCGATCGCCCATCTGTGGCGTGGGCTGTCCCGGTCGGACGTCAAAGAACTCGGGGAGCTCATCGACCAGGGTGAGGCCACCCTGCTCGTTGTCGGAGAGGGCACACTGGACCATGCCCTGGACGAGGCCGCGTTGAAGGCCGAGAAGCACGTCACCAAGGAGCTCGACGTGCTCTGGAAGGATGTCGACAAGGCTGTCCGAGAGGCCGCCAAAGAGGTCAGCTGACCCCGTCGCTGCGCTCCTCTGAGGTCTAGGAACCTGAGCCGGCGATCGGCGAGGTAGACGTCACCACCGACAGCTCGGCGGCCACATCGACCACCGACCTCCCCGTATCGATGCCGCGGTGAGCGGCCCCGGTCTTCAACTCCAGCTCGAACTTCCGCGTCGCATGTCCCATGATCAGACGTCCTTCCAGCCGAGCCCGAGGTCAGCCGGTCAGGTGCCCACTTCTTCTAGGGAACCCCACATCTCATGGCGCGATGATTGACCTTCGTGACAGCTGGTAGCCGGGCCCACCACGCCGGCGTCCTCGGCATCCGGCACCGGACCAACTTCGCCCTTTGCGCGCTCGCGGCCGCAGCCTTCGTGTACGTAACCGCCGAGACCTTTCCGGTGGCGCTCCTACCTCAAATGTCAATGGGCCTGCACGTGGGCGTCGGCGCGGTCGGGCGACTGGTCACCGTATATGCAGGTATCGGAGCCCTCACGGCGGTGCCGTTGACCGCCTGGAGCAGCCATGTCCCGAGACGCCGTCTGGTCGTCGCGGCTGTCGCCGTCCTGGCGCTGTCCCAGCTCGCGGTGGCTGGTGCGCCCAACTATGCCGCAGTGCTGGTAGCCCGCGGGCTATGCGCCCTGGCCCACGGCGTGTTCTGGTCGGTTCTCGCGCCCATCGCTGCCGCTCTTGAAACACCCGAGCGGGCCGGTCGAGCCACTGCAATCGTGTTCACGGGGAATTCCCTCGCGCTGGCCCTTGGCACACCACTCGTGAGCGCACTGGGTACGACCCTCGGCTGGCGGGCGGCTGCGGCCATTGTCGCCGCCGTTGCCTCCGCCGCGAGCGTTGCCCTGGTCGTGGCGTTGCCACCCCTCGCCGGCGATGCTCCGGGCGCCTACACCCGCGAGCGTATGGCAGCAGTACCGGCTGCGCTGCGCAACCCGGCACTGATGTCGGTCTGCGCCGTCACCACGCTGGTCGTGATAGGGCACTTCTCCGCTTACACCTACATCACGCGACTAGTCGAAAAATACGCCGGCCTGACCGGCCTCAAGCTCTCAGTGGTGCTGCTCATCTACGGCGTCGCCGGGATTATCGGCAATGGTCTTGCTGGCTGGGCCACAGACAGCCGGCCGAGGCCGACCGCCGCCGGCGTGATCATCACCTTCGCGCTTGCCCTCGTCGGCCTGGGCGTCTTCGGCCCCGGTTCGACGGCTTGGACCGTGCTGACAATTACAGCTTGGGCCGCAGCTTTCGGTGCGGTACCCGTGTGCATGCAATCAGGCGCTCTGCGGGTCGCGCATTTGCAGCCGAGCACGGCATCGGCCATCTACGTCGTTGCCTTCCAGGTCGGGATCGGCGGCGGTGCGCTAGCCGGGTCGGTCATCGTCGACTCCGGGTTACTCGGAAGTCTCCCGTTCCTCGCCGCGGCCCTGTCCATGGCCGGCTTGCTCGTCCTCCTCACGGCGCGCCGAGCCTTTCCCCCCGGCCGCGGGCGTCCCCCGCTGCTCCCGTCGGGCTCTACACCGGGCTAAAGCCTAAGAGGATCCGCCGCTTTCTTTCCCTGATTGGTAAACGGTTTCGAGTACGGCCTGCGTCTTCAGGCCGAAGCCACCGCCATCGCTACCGCCAGCACCTCTTACTGAAGCGTGCTAAACGCGCCAACGCGGCTCGTTATTCGGTTATCGGAAAGTGGCGTCGGTAGCCGCGTCATCTCGAAGGCCTCATGGACCTCAGCCTCCATGACGTTGTGCTTCTCGGCGATCTTGGCGGCCACCGCGGGCAGGGTACGGACGAGTGCGATGTAGGGCGTAGCCCAGCGTCCCAGGGTCCACAAAGCGTAGTGCCGGTCGTTAGCAGGCGCGGCCTCACTCGCACCACGCCGGTTGCCGGAGCTATTTGTAGTCGTAGGTGTAGCACCACGCCAGCGCGATGACAGCATCGTCCGAAATTTCTGGATGGCGCAGGCGGAACTCCAATGCGGCCTGCTCTCCCATCTCTTTCAAGGTTGGGGCAGTATGCCGGGCCTCCGACTTATAGAAGTCCTCGTACAGCGCCTTCACGATTGGCATAAGGTCGGTTTCAACGGCGTCGCTAACGAGTGCTTGGTCGGCCACCAGCACAGGATCATAGATGCTGGAGTATGGGGCGAGGGCCTGGCTGGGCGGTTCGGAAGTCGGCCAGCGGGTGCACTCCCTGTAACACAGCATCGCAAAATACGGAGGGCTGCGTTGCCCGCCCCTTGGCGGTTGCCGTCCCAGGTGGACCGTAGGCTGGTAGTGCCGGTGCGCACCCACGAGGTCGTCAAGCTGCTCAGGGCCATAGATGGCCCAGAGGCGTCCCGGGGCCATGAATGGCCCAGAGGCGTCCCGGGGCCATGGATGGCGGAGGGACCCTGCCAGCGGCTTGACGACCGGGCAAGCGCCAACGCCCACGCTTGGCCTAGCGCCCCGGCCCCGTGCACCGCTAAGGGCCCCCGGCTAACCGGCGTCAGCACTCGGCTGCCAGCGTGGTCAGGGCACCCTCTCAGCCTTGCTAGGCGGGCCCGGTCAGCGGGCTGCCGGGTCGGCCAACAGCTGGCAGATGCGCTCGGCCAACTCGCCGAACTCGGCGCGGGTCAGGGGCGGCGACGGCACCGTCCTCACGCTATTTCATACGGGTGTGGATCCCCTGGAGGGAGGTCACGCTGCCCTTGGGATAACGCCATGGGCGTAGCGTGACTCGTGGACGCGGTGCCTTTCTTGGGCGAGGTGGTAGGCCCAGTAGCTGGGGAAATCGCCGTTCGAGCGCAACGCCCGTAGCTTCAAGACTGCCTCAGCGCCGTCGAGGCCCCAACGGGCGCCGGTAATGTCCATGCGGTCTTTGACGATGTGGCGGCAGGCACCTTCGATGACACCGGTGGCGATAGGGCACCGTTTTTGGAGGGCGTTGGCGTAGTCGAGGTAGGGGGCCTTGTGCAACAAGTAGTCGGCACCGGTGTCGGCGTTGGCCCGTTCCTTTGCCCCCAGGCCCATGCAGGTCGCCTTGCGGCGGATGGCGGCGGCCACCGTGGTCGCCTTGGAGCGCAGTACCTCCAGCGCCTTTTGCTTGACCCAGGCCTCGGCACCGGTGCCGCCCTGGTCGAACAAGCTCCAGGCCGCCTTCCAGATGTACTCGAGCACGTGGACGAAGTCGCAGATGATGGCGACTTCAACCTTGCGTACCTTGGCCTCGGCCTTGATGCGGTTTATCTGGTAGTTGGCCCCGTCGACCAGGGCCACCCAAGTGCCCTGGTGGCCCGGGTCGCGACGGTCCGCCTCGTCGAAGATCATTGCCAGCACATGGACGGCGTCATCGACGACGCTGGCGGTGAGCCATTTCGCCTTCGCCACCGGAGCGGCGAGCTCACCTGGGCCCATCACGTCCTCGGGGCGGCGTGGGACAGGCACTACGTCACAGACAGCGCCCACCTCGGCCATGCGTTTGCGGTAACGGGTCTCGCCTTTTGACAGACGTGCAGCCAACTTCTTGGAACTGGCCCGGGCGGCGGTGACCGGGCGCAGGGCGGCGGGGCGCATAACGGTGCCCTTGCCGTCGGCGGAGATCACGACCACGTCGGGGCCGGCCGCCTCGGCCCGCTTGGCGTGGTCGTAGAAGGCCTCGAAGTCCACCGCGGAACGCCTCGTCAGCTCCTCTACCTTGCGCTTGGGCACGTGCTGGCCGCTGGCCCGGCCGATGGCAGCGGCCGCTTCGTCGAAAGAGCCAGGCGACGCCTCCTCCGCCGCCATGCGGCGCAGGCCATGGGAGTAGCGCTCTTCGGGCAGGTTGAGAGCGGCGTCGGCCGGGCAGAGGTTGGCGTGCCCGCGTGCCCGGTAGGCCATGCGGCGCACCCTGACCTCGCCGAACACCGTAGCCAGGGACCGCTCGTGGCCGGCCTCGACCGCCCCGTGGACGGCCCCGGTGGCGCTGGCAACGGCCTTTAGGGGCTGCTCGCGCTGGGAGCGCAGGTCGAGGTGGTCCTGGTACAGCTGGCGGACGGCCTCACGCATGTCGGTGGACAAGCGGTCCTCCAGCTCGGCATGGGTCATGGCTGCGGCCGGTGCGTCCCCCAACCACTCGATCAACTTCTCCACCAGCTGGCGTGAGCGCCCGGGCCCGTCTTCGTCAGCTGTGGGCGCTACCTCTTGGCGCCCCAGGCCTCCACTATTTTGGCCAACCCGGCGTTGGCTTGGTCCTCCAAGGCCCGTTGAGCCGCCCGGTAACGGACTTGATTTTGCCCAAAGGGCAACAGTCCATTGCCGTCCGGCTTTCGTCGCTACGCCAAGATGATGCAATCGGTCGAGGACTTCCAACAAATATCTGGGATTTGCGCCGAAAGTTCTGCGGATGGACTCAAATGGAACTGGCGCCGGACTGTGCTCGGCCAATTCCCACAATATCGTAAAACTGTCTTCGTCGCGGATGGCCTGAAAGAATCTCAGGGCTGGTAACGTAGGTTCGAGATATTCCATTGGTTCCTTAGAGCAACGAGTTTTGGGCCTCTTCCGCTACGCTCGACAGCCATTTCTGAAGATACGCCTTCTCGCTAACCCAATCTAAAGCAGCTAAGACGAGCACCCCAGTCGCGATGTCATCGTCCTTGAAAAACTCGTCCGTCCCCCCGTTTGCCCGAAACATTCTCCGAGTGCCAGTATCAGTGAATCCACCGCATGCAGCATCGTTCAAGAATACCAAATGACGCCTCCCCAGGACAACCCCATAATTCTCAAACTCAGCCAGTGAACCGTACGATGCCGCCACGTTTATAACGAGGTTTATATGCTTCAGATGAATTAGCTCCGCGACATTGGTCGGCACCGCTGGTACTGCCATTTCTTCGCTAAAGAAAGCATCATGTCCCATCCTCCTGAGTTCATCCCTGATTTGCCGTCTCGTTGCAACAGCGGGATTTCCCGACCGCGGTGCCGGTCCCCAAACCAGTATCTTAAACTTGCAACTTGCAGCCGCTACCGCAAGCCCCTTGCGAATCTTCTCGCGGTCAGCTGGTCTTTTCCCGCGTTTGGCGGTCTTCAGTCCGGTCGGACGCCTCTGCGCGCGATTGCAGTCTCGACAGACACAATACGTGGCCTCAAGGTCGGGGAACTTGCGAAACTGACATCGCATCGGGTCGGCTGAGCAGTGGATGCAGCGCATGACTGACATTCAACTATCACAGCCAGCGAGTCCTATAAATGCCACGGCGTGCCGTTCATAAATAAAGCCATGAAGGCTTGACGTCAGCAATGATTTATGGATTAATGAGGGTGTTCATGGAGGGCTAGACGTGGACCCACGAAAAACTCGGATCGAAATCGGTTCCCACAAAATTGAGCTTGAAGGCGTATCGAAAGAGGAGAGCGATGAACGCCTCGCTCTCTTTAGGGAATTGGTGCTCGCGAGTAGCGGTAATACTACGGCAGCGGCGCGCCAGAAGCTCGCAAGCAACGAGCTGGCGGATCGGAAGGTGACGGATGCAGACACGCCGCCTGCAGTCGATGACGCTGTCGCAAGCATCTTCAAAGTCGAGGGCAAAACAGTTTCCTTGGTAAACCCGCCGCAAGGGGAGGACCGCGAGGGCGATGCCTTCCTGCTTCTGCTACTGGGG
>JBKQUU010000142.1:0-2922 GCA_052325485.1 Acidimicrobiales bacterium
CAGGCCGACTCCAACCAAGGCGGCTACGTGCAGGGTTACATGGCCGGCATGCTGAGCAAGAGCCACGTGATCGGGGTCATCGGCCCCATCAACGTCGGGGACGCCCAGCTGTACGTCGACGGCTTCAAGGCCGGCGTGCTGGCCCAGGACCCCAAGGCCACCGTCCACGTGTCGTTCACCGGGTCCTTCAGCGACGTCTCGCTCATGGCCAGCGCGGCCAAGGCGTACGTGGCCGACGGGGCCGACGTCCTCACCGGTAGCTCGCAGTCCGTCGTGGGGGCCATCGGGATCGCCAAGGCCGACAAGGTGCCGTGGTTCGGCACGCAATGGACCCAAGCGTCGTTGGCGCCGAGCGAGGTCGTGTCGTCCCAGATCTACAACTGGGTCCCGGTGCTCGAGAACATCATTAACGGGATCCGGGCGGGCAAGCTCGGTGGGTCGACCTACACGATCACCCTGGCCAACAACGGCGAGAAGATCGCGTTCAACCCGACCTACCCGCTGCCGGCCAGCGTGAAGGCGCAAGCCAACAAGCTGATCGGCGAGATCACCGCCGGCACCCTCAGCGTGGCCAAGTAGGGCGCGCGCTGGACCACTTAAAGGGAAAGGCCCGCACCATGTCGAGCACTCCGGAGAAGACAAGGGAGCTGACCGCGCTGCTGGAGATGCGCGGGGTCACCAAGCGCTTCCCCGGGGTGCTGGCCAATGACAACATCGACTTCGACGTCCGCGCCGGTGAGGTGCACACGCTGTTTGGCGAGAACGGAGCGGGCAAGAGCACCCTTATGCGGGTCCTCTACGGCTTCTATCAGCCGGACTCGGGCGGAATATACCTCGATGGCCAGCCGGTGAGCATCAGCTCACCGGCGGCCGCCATCGCCCTCGGGATCGGCATGATCCACCAGCACTTCATGCTGGTCCCGACGCTCACGGTGGCCGAGAACGTCTCGCTCGGGCTCAAGTCCACCCGGGGGCCGCTCAAGGACGTCCAGCGTGTCTCGGCTCGCATCGAAGAGCTTTCGGCCCTGTACGGGCTGGGCGTAAACCCCTCCGCTCTCATTTGGCAGCTATCGGTGGGCGAGCGCCAGCGGGTCGAGATCATCAAGGCGCTCTACCGCCAGTCGAGGCTCTTGGTGCTCGACGAGCCCACGGCGGTCCTCACCCCGCGGGAGGTCGACGACCTTTTCCGGGTGCTGAAAAAGATGGCCGCCGAGGGTTGCGGCTTGATTTTTATCTCGCACAAGATCCGCGAGGTGCTAGCTCTGTCCGACCGCATCACGGTGTTGCGGGGGGGCAAAAAGATCGCCACTGTACCCACAGCCGAGGTGACCGGGGAGCAGCTGGCCGAGATGATGGTCGGTCGCCAGATCGGGGCCGAAGCTCTGTCCACGGGGGGCGGGCGAGGCGAGGTGAGGCTCAGGGTGCGCGACCTGGTCGTGCGCGGGGACCGAGGCACAGAGGCGGTGCGGGGGCTGTCGCTGGACATCCGGGCCGGGGAGATCGTCGGCATCGCCGGCGTGTCGGGCAACGGCCAGCGCGAGCTCGGAGAGGCGATCGCCGGCCTGCGGCCCCCGGTGCGAGGATCTGTCCAGGTGGACGGCGCCGAGATGGCGGGAAAGAAGGCATCGGCGGCGCGCGCCGCCGGCCTGGGCTATGTACCCGAGGAGAGGATGCGCGACGGTGTCATCGGGGAGTTCACCGTGGCCGAAAACCTCATGCTGGTCGACTCCGACAAGCCCGCGTTCGTGCGTCTCGGGTTCCTGCGCCGGAGCTCCGTGCGCGCCCGGGCGAGAGAGCTCGTAACCTTGTTCGACGTGCGCACGCCGGGCATCGACACGCCGACCCGCAACCTGTCGGGCGGCAACATCCAAAAGCTGATCCTGGCCCGCGAACTTTCGGGCCAGCCGAAGGTACTTCTGATTGCCCAGCCCACCCGGGGCATCGATGTAGCGGCGGCCCGTTACATCCACGACCGGCTGCGCCAAGAGGCGGCCAAGGGCATCGCCGTCGTCATCATCTCCGAAGACCTCGACGAGGTCATCGCCATCTCCCACCGGACGCTGGTGATGTACGAAGGGGCCATAATCGGCGAAGTGGACCCCCGTGCTACGACCCGAGAGGCGATCGGGCTCATGATGGCGGGCGTGGGGGCTCGTACCGGGCCCGAAGTCACCGGGCCGGGGGCGGCGACCACCGGCTCCTCGGCGGCCCCGACCGCCGCCCATGAGCAGCCCCCGGGCCCCCCGGGCACGGGGCCCCAGGGCGCCGAGCCGCTGGCGGCGGGTGCTCCGTGACTTTCGTCCAGCCCACTAGCTGGCCCGAGGCGCTCGAGGCACGCGCTGGCCACCCCGAGGCCGTGGCCATTGCCGGCGGTACCGACGTGCTCGTCGAGCTCAATTTCGGCCGTCTGCACCCGAGCGCCCTCCTGGACCTCAGCCGGGTCAGCGAGCTGCGCGCCTGGAGCCGGGAAAACGGCCAGGTACGTGTGGGCTCCGGCGTCACCTACAGCGAGATGATCGCCCACTTGGGCGATGACCTGCCCGGGTTGGCCCTGGCGGCGCGCACCGTGGGTTCACCACCGATCCGCAATCGGGGCACTATCGGCGGCAACCTGGGCTCGGCCTCGCCGGCCGGCGACTGTCACCCGCCCCTCCTGGCCGCCGGGGCCGAGGTCGAGGTGGCCTCGTTGCACCGGAGCCGTAACATACCGATCGGCGAGTACTTCGTCGGCCCCAAGCGCAGCGTGCTCGACCGGGACGAGCTGATCGCCGCCGTGTGGCTGCCGGTCGCCACCGGCCCGCAGGTGTTTGCCAAGGTGGGTACCCGTAACGCTATGGTCATCGCCGTCTGCTCGTTCGCGCTGGCCTTGCACCCACCAGAGCTCCGCGTCGGCACCGGGATAGGGTCGGCGGGACCGGTCCC
>JBKQUU010000143.1:0-9215 GCA_052325485.1 Acidimicrobiales bacterium
GGTGGTGGGCGGGGCGGTGGTGGGCGGGGCGGTAGTGGGCGGGGCGGTAGTGGGCGGTGCGGTCGTAGGTGAGGCGGTGGTCGGCGCCGACGCGGTGATCGTCGTGGCCCCGGGCCCGGCAGGGGCAGCCGTGGTCGTCGACAGGGCTGGTCCCGGGTTGGCGGCCGCAACCGCGCTAGTGGGCCCGGTGAGGTCGGTCGTGACCGGTGACTTCGTTGCTGGACGCCCCCGCGGCGTTGTGGTGGGCGGCGGCTCGGTCGTAGCGGTCCTGAACCGGCGGCCCGGGGCCATTGTGGTCCCGGCGGCCGCCGAGGCCGTGGTCGTCGGGAGCCTGGTGCTCGGGGCTGTGGTCGTCGGGGCTGTGGTCGTCGGGGCCGTGGTCGTCGGGGCCAGGGCGAGCCGGCCATGAACAGCGCTGGACGGCGAGTGGGGAGGCGTCGCCGCCGCCGCATGGGCCGCCAGGGCGCCGCCCACGGTCAAGGCGGTGGCGCCAAGGGCCACCTGGGCGCCCGCCGCCACAGCGTGGCCGGCCATGCCCAGCCTGGTCAGGAAGGGCACGTCGGCGACCCAGGAGACGGGGCCGATGGTCCAGCGGAGCCGTCCGATGGAGACGTTGAGGAAAGCCCGGACGATGGCCGGGTCGAACTGGCTCCCGGCGCAACGGGTCAGCTCCTGGCGGGCGGCGACGGCGCTCATGGGCTTCTTGTAGGAGCGGGCCGCAGTCATGACCTCGAAGGAGTCGGCCACCGAGACGATGCGGGCCCCGAGCGAGAGCTCCTCCCCCGACAAACCGAACGGGTACCCCGAGCCGTCGTAGCTCTCGTGGTGCTGCTCGATCGTGAGGCTCCATGGACCGAGCCAGGCGGCCAACGGGGCAATGAGGCGGCGCCCCTCCAGAGGATGAGCGCGGATCTCCTCCCATTCGTCCTCACTGAGCTTGCCCTCTTTGTTGAGGACGTGCGGGTGCACGGCCAGCTTGCCGACGTCGTGGAGCAGCGCCGACCAGCGCAGCCGGTCCCGGTCGGCCTGAGGGAGGTGGAGCTCGTCGGCGATCATGTCGGTGAAGGCCCGGACCCGTTCGGAGAGGCCCCGCGTCCCGCGGTCGTGCCGGCCGAGCGCGGCCGCCAGCGCCAGGATCTCCTCGGCCACCGACGAGGGCACCGAGGGGCGGGGGCCGGGGGCACCGACCTCGGCTTGGGCTCGGCGCTCCAGGTCCCTGGTCAAGCCCGCCCGCCAGGCCACCTTCAGGCGCTTGGGGGCCCGGTCGGGGAAGAGCATGGTCATCTTCAGCAATGCGGCCAGGGGCAGGATGCGCCGGCACAGCCGTTCGGCCCCGACGAAGGTGACCGTCGACGAGGCCAGGACCGCCGCCCACCAGAGCGACTGGTCCGCCAACCCGTGCCGATGGGGCAAGGCGCGCCCCACGGTTACCGCGGCAGCGATGGAGAGGGCGAAGGGCACGGCCATGGCGGCCACCGACAGGACGGTGCCGAGAACGGGGTAGGACCGCCACCGGTCCACCCGGGCCACCTAGCTCCTCCCGGCCACGACGAGAGGAGCAGCATGGCCCGGCGCCCCCATGGGCCGGCCCGGCTCGCCCCGCGCCGAACGGTGGCGGTCCCTCGTGGTGGCGTACACCAAGCGCGGGGCCCGTCGACCGTTCATGTGACCCGAAGTCCCCTCCCGTCCCGTGACCCTGGCCTAATGATTAACGGTCGGCCCGGCCCCGTACTTGACGAGTGCGGTGCCGCCCCGGGCGGCGCCGGCCCACCGGCTCCGGGGCGCTCCGGCGAAGGGTCCCGGGCAGGGGGTCCCAGACGGGCCGGGCGCCAAGGTGTAGGCATGGCGGTTAGAGGACGGTCGGTGGTGTCAGTTAGTGTTCAGGACGTGAAGTGGCCTTCTCAGCCGCTACGCGTGCTCATCGTCTCGGCCACGGTGGGGGCCGGCGACGCAGGAAATGCTCGGGAGCTGGCGCGCCGTCTGCGGGCCTCGGGCCACGAGGTGACCGTTCAGGACTTCCTGGAAGCCGCCCCCCTGCGTATCGGCAAGGCCATCAGCAAGGGCTACGAGGCCGAGCTGCGCCATGCGCCCTGGGCCTACGAGCTGGCGTTCCAGATCTGGTTCTGGGTGCCCCTTTTGCTCGTCCCCCTGGCCCGGTTCCTCAGCTTCTTCACCCGGCGAAAGCTCCTGCGCTGGGTGCGGGAGGCCAACGCCCATATCGTCGTGTCCACCTTCCCTATCGCCACCCAGGTACTGGGCGACCTGCGGCGGCGGGCGCAACGGCGCCGGCCCTGGCACCGGCGGGCCGGCCTGCGGGTGCCGGCGGTCAACTTCATAACCGACTTCGGCTACCACCCCTTCTGGGCCCACCCCGGGGTCGACCTCAACTTGGCCGTCCACCCCTGGACGGTGGCCGATGTGGCCCGGCACACGGGCCGGCCGAGCGCGCCGTGCGCTCCGTTGGTGGGCCCCCAGTTCTTCACCGCCCGGCCCCGGCGGGCGCCGCAGCGGACCAAGCTCGGCCTGCGCCAGCGCGACCTAGCCGTGCTCATTTCCTGCGGCTCGTGGGGCGTCGGCGCCGTGCAGGAAACCTTCGAGCTGGTGGCCACCCGGCCCGGGCTCGTACCTGTGGTGGCGTGCGGGCGCAACGAGGCCCTACGCCTGCACCTGGAGGGCGTGGCCCAGGCCAAGGGCTACCGGGCCGTCGTGCTCGGCTGGACCGACGACATGGCCGGGTTGATGGCTGCCTGCGACGTGCTGGTCGAGAACGCCGGCGGGCTCACGTCCTTGGAAGCCATGGCCGCCGGTCTCCCGCTGGTCAGCTTCCACGCCATCCCCGGGCACGGGCGCAACAGCGCCGCCATCATGTCCGCCGCCGGGGTCACCTGCCTGGCCCGCGACGCCACCGAGCTGGTTGACAACCTGGTCCTGCTGGGACGGCCGGGCCCCGCCCGGGAGGCGCAGCTTGCCGCCGCGGCCCGGCTTTTCTCCGGCGACGCCGCCGTCGCCGTCGCCGACCTGGCCCTCTCGGGGGCGTGGCCTCGGCCTCGCCTGCGCCCCGTCGTACGGGTGGCCCGCACCGGTGCCGCCACCGTCTTCGCCGGCGCTCTGGCTTGGTTCGGGCTCACGACCGGCGTCGGTGTGGCCGCGGCGGCCGGGGCGGGCGTGGCTCATCCCGCCCCCGGCGTGGCCGACGCCATATACCTGGGGGTCCGCCTGGGCCCGGCCGAGCTCGTCAACCCAGCCGTGCGCCAGGACCTGGTGACCCTCGACGCCAGTGCGGTGGTGGACGTCAACAGCGCCAAGACGGCGCCCGGGGCGGTGCGCGCCCTGCTCCTCAAGGGCATCGACGTCGAAAGCGGCGGCGTGGCCGCCGGGCCGGCGGCGGCCGGCGAGCCCCGAGCGCCCTGGAGCCAGGCGCTTTCGGACACACGCTCGGTCCAGGTACTTTCCGACCTGGTCCAAGAACCCGTCGGCGCTCTGTGCCCCAATCGCAGCATCAGCGCCTTCGACCTGGTGGACGCCAGCTCCGCCCACCTCATGATGGTGGTCCCCAACGTGACCCTGCCCGTAACGCCCAGCGGCCCGTTCCCCCGCCAGGAGCTGGGCGTGCCTCTGATGCTGTCCGGTCACATTTATGTGGTGAACGGCCTGCAGGTCACACCGGCCCAGCTCACCACCCTGCTCGGCAACGTGCGTGCCGAGCTGTCCAACCAACACCTGGCCAGCGTCTCTTACAGCTGGCTCGAGTGAACCCAGCCGCCGTCGTCGCCACCGGCGTGGCCGGGACGATGGCGCTCGGGGCCCTGGTGCAGCTGTTGCCGGCCGCGTCCGGTGCCCGCCGGGCCCGCATCCGCTGGTTGCCCTCCTTGGCCGGCGTCGGCGCCGCCGGGCATGTGGCGCTGACCTTCGACGACGGGCCCGACCCGGCCTCGACGCCGGCGTTCCTTGACGCCCTCGACGACCTGGGCTGGCGGGCGACGTTCTTCATGCTCGGGCGCATGGTCGCCGCCCACCCCGAGCTGGCGGCCGAGGTGAGCCGCCGCGGCCACGAGATCGGCGTGCACGGCTATTCCCATTCCAACCACATGTTCCGCGGGCCGGCCTGGGCCCGGCGCGACGTCCTGGCCGCCCGGGACCTCCTGGGCGAGGTGACTGGGGCGCCCATGGGCTGGCTGCGCCCCCCCTTCGGGGCGCTGGCGGCCTCGACGCTGGGCGCCGCCCGGGCGGCGGGGTTACGACCGGTGTTGTGGACCACCTGGGGCCGGGACTGGCGCGAACAAGCCACGCCCGAGTCGATCGTCCAAGACGTCACCGGCACGTTGGTCCCCGGTGCCACCGTCCTGCTACACGATTCCGACTGCACGTCGGCCCGCGACAGCTGGAAGAACACGCTGGCCGCCCTGCCGGGGCTGGCCGAGCGGTGGGCGGCCGGGGGGCTTGAGGTGGGGCCGCTGCGCGAGCACGGCGTGGCGACGTGACGGCGTGACGGCAGGACGGCGCTGAGGAGCGCGTTAGGGGCACACGTCCCTCGGATGGCCTGGGCACTCGCAGGCCCGCCCGTTCGGGCGGCCGTAATGGGCGTGTAGGCCCGCACCCGCAATGACTTACGCCTCTACCCGCGGTGGTGCGGAGGCAGCGATCATTGGAGGGTGCAACTCCGAGAGGACCTGCCGCTCGTCAGGAGGCAACTCGACTTGTTGGCGGGCATGCGGTTGGAGATAGCTCTAGGCCCAGAGCTTGATGAGGCCTACGAGGCGCTCTGCAACCGTGAGCGGGAAATCTTGGGTGCGGAGGCGGCGACGGCCTGACCCGTCACGAACCATCGCCGGGCTAGTGATGGTCGGGCCGTCGCCTCTCCATGCGGCGTGCCGCCGGGGGCGGCGCCGCCATGGCCGGGGGCGGACCTCTTCCACTGGAGCGTTTACGCTTGCGATTTCGCCCCGGCCGGGTCGACCCCGCCGCCCAGGTAGGTGCCGTGGCCCCAACGGACGTGCGGGCCATCGAAGACCAGCACTTCGTTGACGAGGTTGCCTCTCTGGTTGCGGTAGTTGATGACCAGCACATCGACGCCCACATAGACGCCGACGAGCTCGAAGTGCAGGTCGGGTAGGCGCCGAAGGCCCTCGCTCCAATAAACGCGGAGTGCCGCCTTGCCCCTTACGACGCCTTCGCTGCCCGCTAGGAGCTGGGCGGCGACCGGCGAGGTGAAGACGACGTCGTCGCTGAAGTGGTCGAGCACGCGGTCGAGGTCGTGGTCGTTCCAGGCCTGGAGCCAGGCGTCAACGAACTCGTGGGCTTCTTGGAGGTCCATGGGTACATCGTGGCCGATGCGGGCCAACCGATAACCCAAGCACGCGCCGGTGGGTGCGGACGCGACCGGCTCAGGTACGGCCGCCGTCCCCGGGGCAGGAGCCGGCGACGCCGCTGTAGGGCTAGGCGGGCCTACAAGGCGCGGTCGGGGCGGCCGGGGGCGTGGTCCGGCGCGGCGGGGACGGGGGGAGCCGTGGGGGCCGGACTTGGGGTGCCAGCGACGGGGCCCGGGGTGCTGGCGGCGGGGGCGCGGGGAGCGGGAGCGCTCGGGCTGACCAGGTCACGAAGGACCTCTATGGCCGCGGTACGGGCTTTGTGGAGCGAGACGTCAGCCTTAAGCGCGGCGACGTCGCCCTTCAGTTCCTCTATCTCGACCTTGGCGGCGCCAATGTTGTTTTTCAGTTCTCCGAGGCCGGCCTTTACGTGGCGCGTGTCCAACTTGAGGGCCAGGACGTCATCGGCGATCTTCTCGGCCATCCCGGACAGACGAGGGACGCCCTCCTGAACGAGCCAGTTGACGCTGTGAGCGAAGCCGTCCAGGGACGGGGACAACGAACTGACGTTGCGGCTGATCTCCACGAGGGCCACTTCCAAGTGCTCGAAGCGATGGTCGACGGCGTCCATGAACTCGGCTAGGGCGCGGTTGGTGGCGGCGACGGCCCGGTTGGTCTCGCCGGCGGCGACTTCCCACCGCTCGAAGCGACGGTCGACGGCTTCCATAAAGCCGGCCAGGACCCGGTTAGTGGACGCGAGGCCCTGGTTGGTCTCGGCGGCGGTCGCTCCCAAGCGGCGGTCGACAGCCTGCATGAAGCCGGCCAGGACACTGTTGGTGGAAGTTAGGCCCTGATTTGTCTCGCCGACGGCCGCTTCCAAACGCTCGAAGCGACGGTCGACGGCTTCCATGAAGCCGGCCAGGATCTGGTTGCTGGCGGCGAGGCCCTGGTTGGTCTCGCCAGCGGCGGCCTCCAAGCTCGAGAGGTGCGGGCCCACGGCGCCCGTCAAGCCGGCCAGCGCACGGTTGGTGGCGGACAGGCCCAGGTTTGTCCCGGCGACGGTCGCTTCCAAGCTCGACAGGCGCGGCTCGACGGCGTCCGTAACGCCGGCGAGCCCTCGCTGGAGACGCTCGTCGCGCTGCTCCGACGCCTCGAAGCGGTGCTCGGTCGAGCGGGCAAAATCGGCGAGCTGCAAGACGAGCTGGAGCAACTTGGCCTCCACGCTCGCCGGGCCCTCCGCTCCCGACCCGGGGCGAGCAGAAACGACGTCCTGCTCCGGAGCGGGGCGCGATGGGAGCACGTCCTGCTCGGCACTGGTGCGGGACGGCTCACCAACCAGGAAGGCGGCGGGGAGAGGCTCGGTCTCGTGGGGAGTCAAATCAGCCATAGTGGCCTCCAGACCGCATGCATGACCACCGAGCCGCCGACGGGCCCCTCGCGGGTAGGGCCGGAAGCCAGGTGAGGCTTGCCTTGGTACGCGATCATGCCACCATCGGTGTGCTGGCACCTGTTTTTGGTTCACGGCGGCTCCGGCTGGAAGAGCCCGGCCTGGCGGTCCTGTTCAGTCTTTTGCCAGTGGTGACGACGGCACACGGCTTGAATATTCTCGTAGGAGGTCGGCCCGTTATGAGCGACCGGGTCGATGTGGTCCCATTCCAGGCCGTAGCGGCGCCCGCACCCTGGCTCGGTACAGCTCACGCCGTCAAAGTCCGGAGGTGGCCCGAGCTCCAGGGCGGTGCGCAGCTCGGCGGGTATGTGCCGGCCGAAATGAGCCACGGTGCTTATGAAAACGCCATCGTGGACAACGGCCTTCAGGAAAGCGCCAGCGGCGGCTCCCCGGGCGAAGCTGATAGGGACGGGCCCTCCACCGACGATGTGACAGGGCTCACCCGGGTGGGCGTGGCCGCGGCGGTAGGCGCGTTCGTCGCAAACTATGACGAGATCGGCCCGACTGGCCCGGCCAGTGCCGGTGCCGGCCATGATCTCGACCAGAGCATCGGCGGCATGGGCAGCGAAGGGCTCTCGTTTGCCCTCGGTCCCTGCCGCTCGGCGCAAACGGACGGCGTGGGCTTCGATGCGGTTGACCAGGGCCACGCCCACCGTAGGAGGCAGGGCACCAGAAAAGCACACCATGCCGAGGCCGTCTGTCCAGTGGCGGAAAGTGCGAGCGGCGTGCTGACGGGCCAGGAGCTGTTCGGGTGAGCCCTGGCCCAGGCTGAGCTTGCGGGCCTCTTCGCGCACCGCCCCCAACCCCGAGCGCTTAGCGAGCTCGACCAACTTGTCCTCACTGCCTGGAGCGTCTTCTTCGGCGCGCACGACCTCGGACGCTTGCCGCAGTGAAAGCTCGCCGTTGCTCAAGGCCTGCGACGTCGCTGGCATGTTTTCCAACGCTCTGCCCGTCTTCAGGTCGGACCGGGCCTCGGCCATAGAGCTGCCAGAACGATGAGCCAGCCAGTCGGCACCATCGGCAAAACCTTGCTGCTTGTGGGCACCACAGCTAACCGCCCGCGCCGCCGCTCTGGCTGTGGCCCCCGCACAGGCTTTTCCCGCTTTGGAAAGGGCCTCGGCCAACTGGACGCAGTCGGCACCGGAGTACAGGGATGGGTCAAAAACTGCGATTTCTCCGCAAAGAACTTCTACAGCAGCCAGTACGCCAAGGCGCACGGGTACCCCCTTCGGACAGTTGAAGATGTTCAGTTGGGAGGAAGCCGTCATGCCCAGCTTCGAGGCTTGTTACCAAGTCTATGCTAGTCGAACACATGTTCGAGTGTCAAACGCTCGCCGGTTCCCAAGCCGTTCGGGCCGGTACGGTGCGGCTCAGTTCCGAGCGGTCGCCGTGCCTACCGACGGCTCCGGTCGTGCGGTGCAACGTGATCGAGCTTTGCCAGGCCAGGGTGGTGGCGCGTCCTAGGTCAAGACCTGAGCGAGGACGCACGCACGGACGCGCCGGTGGCGGGAGCGGGAACACGGATAAAGGGTGCACCAGGAGCCGGGCGGGCAGTTCGCTTTCTGTTGTGTGGCACGGCCAAGAGCCCAGAGGTGCGGCCGCCAACGCCATATTTAGGCAGGGTCACACACTTTCGGAGGCGCGCCCGGACCGTACATAGAGTGTGGTGAAAAGGGCTTGATGAAATACGCTCGGCACACGCGGTCGCCGGTCCAGGCCGGTTAATGACGCGGCTTATGGGCGCGGTTATCGTCAGCCATAAGTAGGCCCCCACGGCTCAACCCTATGGTAAGTAAAGCGGGAACTGCGCAACTCAGCGCCGCCGCCGACATGACGAGTTCGGTTAGCTCTCACCGTGAGGACCACCACGGGCAAGGTCTGTGTGCGCGTACTTGTAGGGCCCTTCGGCCCTACAAGTACTGGGCCCTCAGGCAGGCGATGACTTGTGGCCACCGGAACCCGTAGGAAAACGCGGCCTTCGTCAATTATCAGGAGCCTCTCAGCGCCAGATGATTTCGCCCATTTACTGTAATTGTCGTCAAGCCCCGGAGGTCTGCTCGATGACTATGGCTCCTGAGAAACGCGTCCCGCTCGGGACCACGCCCGCAAGTGTCCCTAACTGGGACTACGCCGACGATGGCGGCGCCGCGGACGGCGGCACTTCGGGAGGTGCGGGCACGCCTGGGCCCAAGGGCCGCCTCAGGTCACGGTGGAAGAGCCTGCTCCCTATCCTTGTCGTTGTCCTGCTGATCGCAGGGGGGACCACCACGTACCTCCTGACCCGCTCCAGCGGCCCGCAGTACCGCACGGTGGCCGTGACTACCGGCAACATACAGGAGACGATCGCCACCACGGGCACGGTGGACCCGGCCACCCAGGCCAATGTCAACTTTGCCGTGGCCGGGACGGTGACCTCGGTCAAGGCGGCGGTGGGCCAGGTGGTCAAGGCCGGTGCGGTCCTG
>JBKQUU010000144.1:0-8930 GCA_052325485.1 Acidimicrobiales bacterium
CGGCTGGTGGCCAGGATGCGCACCCCCGGGCAGCCGCGCAGGATGGCCGCGGCCAGCGCCGCGGCCGCGGCACCCAGGTGCTCGCAGTTGTCCAGCACCAGCAGCAGCGCGGTCCTGGTCCGCAAGAACTCCACGACGCTGCCAGCCGTGGACAGGCCGGTCCGCGGGCGCGCCCGCAGCGCGGCCAGGACGGCCTGCGCCATCGTCTCCCCGTCCCCGGCCGCGTGCAGCTCGCACAGCCACGCGCCGTCACCGAAGGACGGCAGCTGGTCGGCCGCGGCGTGCAGCGCCAGGCGGGTCTTGCCCACCCCGCCCGGCCCCACCAATGTGAGCAGACGGCTAGCCGCCAGCGCCGTTTTTACCTCGGCCAGCAGACGGCGTCGGCCGACGAAGCTCGTCGGCTCCGCGGGTAGATTGCCCGCCGCGGCTCGGTTGGCGACCGGTACGAACCCTGTGTAGGACCCCCGCCCTCGTCGGTCCTCGTTGATTCAGTGCTTGCTCAAGTAGTTGGGGACTCCGACGCCCGCCGTCGTGCCGGTCTTTGGCCGAGACGCCCGCCTTGTCTCTTGCGGCGGCCGTCATCACGGCCAGCATCGAGCCTGGCTTCCAGAACATCGGCCGGCGTGATCGGCCACTTGCGAAGGAGGCGGGTGGGATGGTGACTGTAGCTGAGGCCGGGCGGAACCCCCGTCTGCCTCAACGTCCCGAACGCTGCGCGGCGACCCTCGTCAGGGGCGTGTACCTCTCTTTACCTGGCCTTTTGCAGACAGATCATGCCACTTTGAGCCACAAATTGACGCGTCGTTATGCACGAATCTGGCACGGCTGGGGCTGGTGACGCAGGGACCGGAACCCCTGACAAGATAGAGACGACCGCCTCACGTCTCCTCGCCGGCAAAGTCTGAGCGGCCCAGTAGGCCGGGCAACCCGGCGGGCGGCGAGCTGCCAACGCCCTAGGGTGGCGCTCAACTCGAGGGCCCGCCACCGGAGCGTCCACGTCTGCCGCCCAACCTGCTTATCGCTTGACCTCCCAGTTCCCTTCGGGACCGTCGGGCACGCAGCTCATGGCGGTGCTGCTGGCGACCAGGAGCCATAAGGCGTCCCCCGAGACGAAAACGATGCTCTGGCCGTCGGCCGACCACTCACGGCTGACGGACCCGGACGCCCCGGTGATTTTGGTGGACCTACGGGCCCCCAGGGGCCCGGGCCCAGAGACGGCGCTCCGCTGCCGCCTGACGAGCCAGGGACGTTCGGGACAGCCGATCGGGGCGCTGGAGGGGTCTGCTCCTGATGCGTGGAGCCCCTGCGGGCTCCGCCAACCTCATGACGACCCGACCGGTCAAGGCCGTGACCGCTCGAGACGAGTAAATAACCGTGGAGGTCCTCCAGCGGGTGAAGCTGGCGCGGCAGAGCCACTACCTCGCCGTTCGCCGGGCCGGCGAGTGGCCGCGCGGCAGGGCCGAGCAGTTGCGCAGCGAGTACGTGCGCCGTGCGTGGCGGGTGCTCCTGGCTGAAGGCGCGGTGCTCCTGGCCTTCACCCCCCTAGCGCTGCTTGCGCCAACGTGGTTGAGGGACTTCATCGTGGGCGGCTGGGCTGTCTTCGTAGGCTGGCTCCTTTGGCACCAGGTCGTCGTCGAATCCGGTTCCTCCACCCGGGACATGGGCGCCCTTGCTGAACAGTGGACGAGCAACGACCTAAAGCTCCTGCGCCGCCGTGGTTGGCGAGTCATCAACCATATCGTGCTCCGGCACTGGGATATCGACCATGTGGCCATCGGGCCGGGAGGCTTGCTCGTTGTGCAGACCAAGTGGAGCTCGGACGAGGCCGCCCTGCGCGACCTGACCTCGGTGACGGCAGGCCTGAGGGCGGACGCCGAAGACGTAAGGCTGATGCTCAAGGCGCGACTGGGCCCAGCTCCGACCCGCGCTGTCGTCGTCGTCTGGGGGCCGGCGGCACGCCGTGACGACGCCTTGCCGTCTGAGGCAGTCGCAGGGGTGCACGTTGTTGCCGGCAGGCACCTGGCAAGTCTCCTCAAAAGCTTTGACGACCACGGCGTGGACGCTGAGGCCTTCGACCGTGCCTGGGAGACCCTGGCCAAGCACGTGGAGCGTCGCGACGCCAGGGACGTGAGCCTCAGTGGTCGGGCACCCCGTTCCCTGCAGTCGCGCCTGGGAGACGCCCTGCTCGTCAGCTTCGTGGCCGCCTCGGGCCTCGAGGCCTCCGTCCTCGGCCTGCGCTGGCTCCACCTGCCCACTTGCCTCGCCGTCGTGGCCGCCGAGGCCGCCATCGGGCTGCTGGCCGCCCGCGTCGCCAGGCTGCGGATCCTTGCTCTCGCGTGGCTGTCGGCCATGGCGGCGTTCTGGCTGCTCGTAGCAGCGGCCGAGATCTACACGGTCCTCAGTTGACCAGCCCGGGCGACTGGGAGCGCGTGGCCACGACGCCTCCACTCCCTAAATCCACGAAGCATCGGATGGTCAACCACTTCGGCTCAACGAGGAGGCCAGCGACATGATATGTGGGCACTGCGGGGCCAGCGCCACGACTCTCGAGCACGTACGCCGGTGTTCAGGACTGAGGTCGGCGCCCGTTCGGCCCAAGAGCGCGAATACCCTGGCAGGGCAGCGGGCGTCGGTCCCTGGTCAAAGCGGGGTCTCCCCGAGCCTGCCCTCAGGGCGTCCTCAGCCGCGGAGCGGCGCGCTGGGCCAGCGACGCGCCATGTCCAACGATTTCGGCTACGCCTCCGACTTCAACAGTGGCCTCGTTCATGCCCCTCGACCGGTTGAAGCGGGCGCTGGAGGGCGCTGCAGCGACTGCGGCGTGTTTGTGCCGGCAGGTACTGAAGCAATGCACGAGTGCCGCAACTAAGTGCCGTTATGCGTGCCACGTGCAAATATCACACCAGAGATATGGGGCGCTCGTTATGGGCAGCCGTGTCCTCCGCCACAGGGGGGTGCGCGGCTCGAGTAGGGGGCACCGCCCTTGGTAATTGGGTCAGTCGAGCAACCAGGCCACCGAGTAGCAATCTGGGATCATGACAGAGCCCCTCTTTGACACACCACTTTCCCGCACTGGTGCCTCCGAAGCTGTGCAGGACATCGGCTGGCGGTACCTCCTTGGCACGCTGAGCGCCTCAGTGCCCGTGCGGTCGCTCGCGCACGGCAGCGAAGTGGCAGCCGCCGTGGTCGCGGTCAGCGGAGAGGACGGCGACGCTCACTTGCGCCTGGACCTTCGCCCCGATCGGGTTGAGCTGTCCGTCCAGACCAGAGCACTGAACGCCGTGACCAGGCGCGACATCCTGCTGGCGCGTCGCGTCGCCGACGCCTTGGACCGGCTCGGGCTCCGCCCAGCGGGGGCGACGTCCGCCCAGTCACCACGCCCGGTGCAGATGCTGGAAATCGCCATTGACGCGCTCGACGTAGGGGCCGTCCGTCCGTTTTGGAAAGCCGTGATGGCCTACGTCGACGAGCCCGGGAGCAACGGTCCCGAAGCCGCCATAGTGGACCCCGGGGGACAGCTCCCAGCCATCTGGTTCCAGCAAATGGACGCTCCGCGCCCGCAGCGCAACTGCGTCCACTTCGACATTACAGTCGCTCACGACGAGGCGGAGGCCCGGGTGCGCGCCGCTCTGGGCGCCGGTGGCCGGCTGGTGGACGACTCGTTTGCCCGGTCGTTCTGGGTCCTAGCGGATGCCGAGGGTAACGAAGTGTGTGTCTGCACTTGGACCGACCGCGATGCACGGGAGGAGTAACGGTTGGAGCAGGGGACAACGTTGTTGTAGGGCGTCGCACTCGGGGCGAAATAAGTGCCGATCTGGGCGAGTACGAAGTCACGGGTGCCCGGGATCTGGGGCGCTCGTTACTAACTGTTGAGCGTCTCCTCGATTGAGCACGCTTAGGTCGATTGTCGCCATCGGGCGTGAGCAACGTGGTGGTGACCGGACTGGCGACGCCGCCTTCACTGAGGACGGAATAGTGGGTTGGGTTTGACGGGACGGCGTGGGGGCGTCAGCGTGGAGTTCGGACGACCACCGTTGGGCGAAGAGGCGGTAGGAAGGCGGCGCAAGCTGAAAGGCAGTGGTGACGTCAGTCCCGAGCTGGCGATAGAAGGTCATAATGCGGTTACAGGTCAGCTTCAAGGCTGATGGCCATGAAGTTGCGGGTACGCCAGTGCTGGAGGGCCAGGTCGATGGCCACCACCGAGGGGCGCTATGGCGGGAGTCGTCGGCGGAGCCTGGTCAGCCTGAATGACCAACCGTCGGCTTCAACGCGTTGCCTGGTCGGGTGTGCGCTCACGGTCAGGGGAAGGGCCTTTGGCACGGAAAATGTGGTGGTGTGATGCCTGCGGCTACGAGATTGCCAGCCCCGGTCGTTGTGCGCAGTGCACCAACCCGCTCGAGGCGTTGCCTCTGGCCGAGCTGTCGGTAGGTGACCCCATGAATGAGGTTGGTTACACACTCGCCAACTGGAACGCTCGCGCTCGAAGCTTTCTGATCGAGGTACTCGCCCAGGCCGAGATCGCCCATCGGATCGAGGACGACGGGGAGCTTGTTGTCTCGATAGACGACGAAGCGTGCGTGGACCGGATTGTCGCTGACCTGTCAGGCTCGGCCCGAGGCACATCGTGGTTGGTGAAGAGTACTAAAGGGTCGAACGAGCCCCCTTGGCTGTCACCCCCAGCGTCTCTGTCGGCGCCAGCCCTACGCAGATGCACCCAGTGCGGGAGCGAATGGACGCGGGTCTACCAGGGAACCATGTGCCCGGACTGCGGTGGAGAGCTTGCCGCCGTGGAACAAGGTGATCCGACCGCGGGACTGTCTATCACGTTCAAAGTCATCGACGGAGCGGGGTGGGCCCCAAGTGCGGGCAGCGTCGTCGAACTGCACGTTTCTCCCAGGCACGTCCATCTATCGGGATTGTCGAAAGACCAAGATTCGCCACCCACCGTCCTGTCGCTCAGAGCTATCACCGATATCCGGGTCCAAGACCAGACTGTCGTAAAGGGAGGCGGGTTCATGGGTGGGGGTTTCGGTCTCGCAGGCGCTGCCGAGGGCATGCTGGCCGCTGGCCTCTTGAACGCCGTCACTACCCGCAGGAAAGCACTCGTGACCGTAACCATAAGCACGGCAGCCGGCTGGGTGCTGATGCAGTGCGTGGGCTACGACCCGGCGACCGTCCGGCTCTTCCTCCGTCCTTTCGCAGATGCCGCGGTAGCAGCGCGCCAACCCTCACACCCCGCTGACCCCCTGAGCCAGACGATCGATCTTGCCGCTCAGCTCGAACGACTGCTGAGCCTGCACGAGGCCGGTGCGTTGACTGAGGCGGAGTTCGCCGCGGCCAAACAGAAATTGCTTTCCTAAAGGCGGGCGACACGTAAGTGCCGTTCTGCATCACTTCGGTTCGGACGGGGCTCGGGTTATTGCGCTCGCCTTGTGTGTTGCTGGTCCGATCGACTTCGCCGGATGCGGGGCACACTGTCGACCTGAACCAAATGTGCTCACAGGAACGTTGCCCACCGCGTCCAAACGCGCCGCACGACATACCCATCAGT
This sequence comes from Acidimicrobiales bacterium, assembly GCA_052325485.1. Taxonomy (GTDB): domain Bacteria; phylum Actinomycetota; class Acidimicrobiia; order Acidimicrobiales; family Palsa-688; genus Fen-671. The sequence goes on from JBKQUU010000144.1 coordinate 5,549, forward strand.
CTCCACACCCGCAATCGGACGCTTCGTCCGCCACGAGAGTGTCGACAACTCTCACCGCGCCCGGCTTTACGCTCCGGTCTTGCGCGACAGGTGGCACAATGAGCGCTGTGAACGAACCACGCGCTCAGGGCGATGTCGGCCAGTCTCTCACCATTGTCCATCTCAGCGATCTCCATTTTGGTCCGTCACATCGCTTCGGAAGTCAGACGACAGCAGGCGGGGACCGCGTTGCCGACGGACAGAGCCTCCTGAGCAGCCTTAAGGTCGATTTGGCTTCAGTGCTCTCTGGCACGCCAGGGGAGCCCCCGGCGCCGGTGCTCATCGCTATCACCGGGGATCTCACGGACCGAGCCGCCCCGGAGGAATTCCGGGCAGTCGCCCCGTTCATACTCGGTCTTGAGAACGCTCTCGCAGATCAGGGTGCCGGAGCGGTCCTTGTCCCCGGGAACCACGACGTCCAATGGGAGCAGCCCGACATGGACGACAGACTGTCGGCATGGCGCGGGTTCGCCCGCGACCGGCTCAAGAGAGACGTTGTGGGGTTGCCGGATCATCCTTTCGCCCGCGTCCATGACAATTATGTTGCTTCCCACGGCGCCATCGTTGTTGCTATTAATTCTGCTGGCTTCGTCGAGAAAGACAAACCAGACGGCAATCGTGGGCGTATCTCTGGCGAGGGTATCGCCGATCTGGAACGCCAACTGGCGAGCCTGCCTCCAGGTCAAACCTACTTGCGACTCGCGCTTGTGCATCATCACCCGATCCTAATCCCTGACCTAGTCGAGGCCAGTCGAGGCTACGACGCCATCGTTGACGGCGGCGACTTGTTAAACGTGCTGCGTCGGAACGGCTTTCAGCTGATTCTGCACGGCCACAAGCATCTTCCTTTTCAGTTTTCTGAGGATTCGCGAGCGGCATTCTCGACTCGCGAAATGCGTGAGCAGCGACCCATACTGGTCGTGTGCAGAGGATCAGTCGGCTCGAGCGACATATCGGACCGAATGCAAACGCCGACTAACTACTACAACATCATCCGCGTTAAATGGCTTCCGACGTCGGGCGAATTCCGATGCCGTATAGAGCCTCGTCAGCTTGTCAGACACGAGTCGGGTGCACCGCTTCCCCAACGGCGTTGGCACTGGCAACCTTGTCTTCCCGATGATCGTTGCTATGAACCTCCGCCTAGTGATAATGCCGACGGTCCCTTATTGGGCAGCGTTATACGATTCGCATCAAGCAACGTGGACGATTCCGCGCGAGACGGCGCATACCAGACACATCGGTTTGCTTTTCCCGTCGTGGACATCCATCCTTCCCTCATTTCGTCTCAAGCGCACGAAGCGCACGTGTGGATCGAGCGCCATCGGATCGACCGCTACCAGGATGACCCAACCATGCGACTGGATAAAGTGGTCTGGTCTGCCGGAAGAAAACACCAAGTCACAAGCGTGGCTGACGATCCAGCAGGTAGATTCGCGGCCGTCTTCGTCTACTACGGACCGATGTTGATAATGGCGGAGTTGACCTTCGCCGACGGCTACCGGTCCACGCAGTTCATTTACGCGCAGATGCGACGCCGTTTTATGATTGAGGGAGACTAGGTGCCGCTCGCGCTCGTCTTGTGTCCGTGGGTTCGACCGAGGAGAGGACCTCTCGGCACCATAGTGGTTGCGAAGAAGCTTTTCAATTGCCTCTCAGACATGTGACCTATGAGGCCCCGTCGGCGGCCTAAGTGGTCGGGCTCGGCGTTTCTCAGGTTGAGCGTCCCAGAACTCGGTCGAGGGGACCGAGCTGAACTGGGCCAGGGAGCAGGCCTCGCGGGCAACCAGAAGGGCAACGTCAGGCGGGACCCCAGTCGGGAGAGTGCGTCCGTGGCCGGTGCCCTGCAAGTTACGGAGCTCGTTGACTTGCTCGGCGATAGTCCATGATGCTCCCAGGATCTTGCGCACCTGTTCGGCACCGGGGGCATCTTCAACGAACTGTCTGGGGTGGACGCCAAGGCGGTCTCTTGCCAGGTACCAGAGCTGGTTGAAGTCGGAGACGGGAGGACAACCGAGTTCTTCAAAGACGAACTTGGCCACGGCCTCGAGCAGGTCCTTTGCCGAGCCGAGCAGTTGTCCAGGGTCCTCCGCGGAGCGACGGAGCCTATCGAGCTGTTCGTCGAGGGCTTGACGACCACCGGTATCGAGGTCTATGGCGCCAATCGCCATGAGGGTGCCGTCGTCGGACAGAACCCAGCCGGCTCTTCGGAAGGCCGACTGAGCCGTGGTCACAAGACGACGCTCGTCGGCGTCGTCCTTGCTGCCAAAGCAACCGTTGAGACGTACGGTCGCGAGGAGGTTATCGACGAGCTCGTGGGCCCTGGCCGACCGCTTGATGGCCGCGCGGATAATGGCCTGCACGCGTGATTCCTTGTTGAGTGCCCGATGTCGTCCGCTCGGTAGTCATCGAGGTCCCCGTACCCGGAACGTGCAAAGACTCCAGTGAGCGTCGAGTGGCTGGGTCCGGCTCCTCCGTGAAAGAAGAGGCCCAGCGCTCCGGCGATCTCATCTGTGACGGGCGGCCCTGACATCAGCCCCATGTTGTCACTGTGCCTATTTCACTGCCAGCGGTTTCGCAGCCATCGGATTGCCCATCTCATACCGCTGAGCGGACCCGCTGGCAGTGGTCGGAGTCAAGGGCGGGCCCGTGCGCCTCCTCCCGGTCTCACGCTCTCATCTTCGGTCGCACCGCGCCCCCGGGCGCTCCGCTATGTGCTCTCGCCACCCGTCCTTGGTGGGTGGCCGGCGGCACCACGACGGCCACCTACTGTTTCGACCTCGGCATTATCAGTGCTGAGACCGCCAAGGCCGGGACCTGGGTGTGTGCACAAGGGAGCAGTTCAGCCAGACTTTTAGCCTAACCCTTGTTCACCGTCGCTGACCCTTGCTGACCTTCGCTTGTGGTGCAGCTGTGGTGCGCGGCCTCTGGCGTGAGGCCTGAGCCGCCGTTAGCGTTAGCGTGTCGCAACGGGGCGCGGCCGGAGGTGTGGAGGCTCGATTGCGTGGTCGGGGCCCAGTCGGGAGTACCCTGGTGCTACCCGGCCGGCCCGGGGGGGGGAACGGCTACGGCGTGCCTGCCAGCCATAGCTCCTGCTCCGGCGGACGGGCTAGTTCCGCAGGGCCCGCCAGACCCGGCAGCGCAACGGCAGGTCGACGGTCGTGCCGGCGGCCAGCTCAGTGGCGGGCGGCCGCCCGGCCAGCCACCTCATCCATAAGGGCGCGTCGCTCTGCGATGGGGAGGACCAGCACGCCGCTGTAAGCCGCGGCCAAGCTCGGCAGGTCCGCCACCTGGTAGGGCATCGTGGCTGTAAAGGTACGCTCCTCCACGAGCGAGAACGGGG
>JBKQUU010000145.1:0-8270 GCA_052325485.1 Acidimicrobiales bacterium
CAGGACCGCACCGGCCTTGACCACCTGGCCCACCGCCGCCTTGACCGAGGTCACCGTCCCGGCCACGGCAAAGTTGACATTGGCCTGGGTGGCCGGGTCCACCGTGCCCGTGGTGGCGATCGTCTCCCTGACGTCCCCGGTAGTCACGGCCACCGTGCGGTACTGCGGGCCGCTGGAGCGGGTCAGGAGGTACGTGGTGGTCCCCCCTGCGATCAGCAGGACAACGATCAAAATGGCGAGCACGCTCTTCCAGCGCCGCCTCAGGCGGCCCCCACGCCCCGGTGGCTCCGACACACCGGACGGGCCACCATCGAGCTCGGCGCCCTCGTCGCCGTACTCCCATGTAGCAGGGGGTAAAGGTTGGGTCCCGAGCGCGTCGCGCTCCTCAGGGGCCATAGTCATCGGGCATACCTCCGCAGCACTATGTGCTACGAGGTTAAGTCAGTTGGATCATGTCGCGCTGAGAGGCGGCTGAAAGTTGACTAAGTGCTCTTTGCCCAGCCCGGCTAGGGGGAATAAAGGGCGGGCACCGGGGTCACCCGGCGCCCGCTCCCCTCCCACTCTCGTGCCCTTGGCCTTTAGACGGGCGCCTCGTCGTCACCGACGTCGAAGACGGGCTCCGTGCCCGTTTCATAGCCGGTGGCGTAACCGTAGCCATCCTGGTAATCCCCGGGGTCGAACGTCGCCCCACCATCGGTGCCGGTACTGCTGCCGATGCTGGCCAGCCACGCCGCCAGATCCTCGGTCCCGGGCTCCTCGTCCGACGTCCAGAACGTCATGCGCTCGACTTCGGGCGCGTCCACGACGATGTCCCGGTAGCGCGGCATGCCGGTGCCGGCCGGGATCAGCTTGCCGATGATGATGTTTTCCTTCAACCCGAAGAGCAGGTCCGACTTGCCCTCGATGGCCGCCTCGGTGAGGACCCGGGTGGTCTCCTGGAACGAAGCCGCCGACAACCAGCTGTCGGTGGCCAACGAAGCCTTGGTGATGCCCATGAGCTCCGGGCGTCCCTCGGCCGGCCGCTTGCCCTCCTGGACCAATTGGCGGTTGGTCTCGGCAAAGAACCGGGCGTCGACGCGTTCGCCGGGAAGGAAGGGGGACTCGCCCTGCTCGGCCACCAGGACACGGCGCAGCATCTGGCGGACGATCAGCTCGATGTGCTTGTCGTGGATGGACACGCCCTGGTCGCGGTAGACCTGCTGGACCTCCTCCACCAGGTACTGCTGCGTCTCGCGTATGCCCTTGATCTCCAGCAGCTGCTTGGGGTCCCGGGGGCCCTCGACCAGGGCATCGCCGGCGGCCACCTCGGCCCCCTCACGTATGCCCTCGGACAGCTTCTGACGCAGCGCCACGGTGTAGACGTCCTCGGTGCCATCGTCGCCGACGATGCTCACCCGGCGGCTGTTGTCTTCCTCGGCGATGCGCACGACCCCCGATGTCCGGGCCAGGACGGCCGCACCCTTGGGCGTACGCGCCTCGAACAGCTCGACGACGCGGGGGAGCCCGTGGGTGATGTCCTCACCGGCGATGCCACCGGTGTGGAACGTCCGCATGGTGAGCTGCGTTCCGGGCTCACCGATGGACTGGGCGGCGATGACGCCGACCGCTTCGCCCAGTTCGATGTCCTGGTCGGCGGCGAGCGAACGCCCGTAGCAGGCGGCGCAGATGCCCTGCTTGGACTCGCACGTGAGCACGGAGCGGACCATGATCTCGTGGGTGGCGGGGTCGTCGCGCAACTGCCTCATCAGGTCCTCGCCGATCTTGGTGCCCGCCGGGAGCTCGGTGCCGTCGGACAGGGTGACCTCGCGGGCGAGCACCCGTCCGTCTATCCGGGTCTCCAGGTAGTAGCGAGCCTTCTCGTCGTCGCGCCGGACATCACGGACCCAGATGCCACGGGTGCTGCCGCAGTCCTCCTCGCGGACTATCAGCTCTTGGGCCACGTCGACCAGCCGGCGAGTGAGGTAACCGGAGTCGGCGGTGCGCAGGGCGGTGTCGGCCAGGCCCTTGCGGGCGCCGTGGGTGGAGATGAAGTACTCGAGCACCGACAACCCCTCCCGGAAGGAGGAGACGATGGGCCGGGGGATCATCTCGCCTCGGGGGTTGGAGACCAAGCCCTTCATGCCGGCGATCTGGCGCACCTGCTGGGGGTTGCCGCGGGCGCCCGAGTCCACCATCATGTCCAGGGGGTTGAAGGGGATCTTGCGCAGGCTTTCCTCCATGGCTTTGCCGACTTCGGAGTTGGCCGCCGTCCAGATCTCGATCTCCTTCTGGCGCCGCTCGTCGTCGGTGATGATGCCCCTCTTGAACTGGTTCTCGGCCTTCTGGGTGTCGAGCTCGTGGCGCTCGATGATGTCGGCCTTGCTGGCCGGCACCTTGACGTCCTCCATGGAGATGGTGAGGCCGGACTGGCTGGCGTACCGGAAACACAGCTCCTTGATCTTGTCGAGGCTGTCGGCCACCGCCACCCGGGGGTACCCGCTGGCCAGGCGTTCGACGATGGAACCAATGGTGTGGGCGCGCTTGCCCACGATGTCGTTGACGAACTGGAAGTCACTGGGCAGGGCGGTATTGAAGATGATCCGGCCCGGCGTGGTCTCGACCGTCTCGTAGTCAGGACCGTCGAACTCGTCGCTCGCCCCGGTCTGCTCGCCTACGGCTTCGGCCGCCTCCGAGGCGGCGTCGCCGGCGTGAGCCCCGTTGAGGGGGCGGCGCCAGGTCACCTTGGCGTGCAGTTCGACGTCCCCGGCGTCGAGGGCATGGCGCACTTCGTGAAGGTGACGGAAGACCCGGCCCTCCCCGCGCATCCCGTCCTTGATGAGGGTCAGGTAGTAAGCACCGAAGACCATGTCCTGGGTGGGCGTGACGATGGGGCGGCCGGTAGCCGGCGAAAGGATGTTGTTGGCCGAAAGCATCAGGATCCGGGCCTCGGCCTGGGCTTCGGCCGACAGGGGGAGGTGGACGGCCATCTGGTCGCCGTCGAAGTCGGCGTTGAAGGCGGTGCACACCAGGGGATGTATCTGGATGGCCTTGCCCTCGACCAGGACGGGCTCAAAGGCCTGGATGCCCAGGCGGTGCAGGGTGGGTGCCCGGTTGAGAAAGACCGGGTGCTCCTTGATCACCTCTTCGAGCACGTCCCACACGTGCGTGCGGCGGCGCTCGACCATCCTCTTGGCCGATTTGATGTTTTGGGCCAGCTCCAGGTCCACCAGGCGCTTCATCACGAACGGCTTGAACAGCTCGAGGGCCATCTGCTTGGGGAGCCCGCACTGGTGGAGGCGGAGGGTGGGGCCGACGACGATGACCGAGCGGCCCGAGTAGTCGACGCGCTTGCCCAGCAGGTTCTGGCGGAAACGTCCCTGCTTGCCTTTGAGCATGTCGGAGAGGCTTTTCAGAGGCCGGTTACCGGGGCCGGTCACCGGCCGCCCCCGCCGGCCATTGTCGAACAGGGCGTCGACGGCCTCCTGGAGCATGCGCTTTTCGTTGTTGACGATGATCTCGGGCGCGCCCAGGTCGAGCAGCCTCTTCAACCGGTTGTTGCGGTTTATGACCCGGCGGTAGAGGTCGTTCAGGTCGCTCGTGGCGAACCGGCCACCGTCGAGCTGGACCATGGGCCGTAGTTCGGGCGGGATGACAGGGACGACGTCGAGGATCATGGCCCGGGGGTCGTTGACCCTGCGGCCGGACTCGTCGCGCCGGTTGAACGCGGAGACGATCTTGAGGCGCTTGATGGCTTTCTGCTTGCGCTGCACCGAGAGGTGGCGGCGGCCCTCGTCCGGCTCGATCACCTCGCGCAGCTTTATTTCCTCCTCGTCGAGGTCGATCTCCTCGATCAGCTGGGCAATGGCCTCGGCCCCCATACCTCCCCGGAAGTAGTCACCGAAGCGCTCCCGCAGTTCGCGCCACAGCAGTTCGTCCTCGATTATCTTGCGGCCGTGAAGGTCGCGGAACTCGTCGAAGGCCCGGCGGACCAGGTCCGCCTCGGCGTCGGCGTGGTCCCGTATCGAGGTGACCTCTTTTTCGACCTGGCGTTGGCGAGCCTTCAGCTCCGAGTCCTTGGCCCCCTCGCTTTCGAGCTTGGCCAGTTCCTCCTCGAGCTCCTTGTAGCGCCGGTCGATGTCGAGGTCGCGCTCGCGCACGATATCGGCCAGCTCTTCGTTGAGCTCGACTTCCAGGTTGGGCAGGTCGGTATGGCGACGTTCTTCATCGACCCAGGTCACCAGGTTGGCAGCAAAATAGATGACCTTCTCGAGCTGCTTGGCCTTGAGCTCCTCGCGTGCCTCGGTGCCCATGAGCAGGTAGGCGAGCCACGAGCGCGTGCCCCGCAGGTACCAGATGTGCACCACGGGGGCGGCCAGCTCGATGTGCCCCATGCGCTCGCGCCTGACCTTGGACCGCGTGACCTCGACCCCGCAACGCTCGCAGATGATGCCCTTGAAACGGACGCGCTTGTACTTGCCGCAGTAGCACTCCCAGTCCTTGGTGGGGCCGAAGATCTTCTCGCAGAACAGGCCGTCCTTTTCTGGCCGCAGTGTGCGGTAGTTGATGGTCTCGGGTTTTTTCACCTCGCCGTTCGACCAGGTCCGGATGTCGTCGGCCGTGGCCAGCCCGATACGCAGTTGTTCGAAATTGTTGACGTCCAACATCGCCTAAAAACTCCTCTCGCTGGCGCGCCGCGCGTCTTCCTCGTCGGAGCCCCTTTCCGGGCGGCTGATGTCGATGCCCAGCTCTTCGGCCGTGCGGAACACGTCCTCGTCCAGCTCGCGCATCTCGATCTGCTCGCCCGTGGTCGACAGGACTTCCACGTTGAGACAGAGGCTCTGCATTTCCTTGATGAGAACCTTGAAGCTCTCGGGTATCCCCGGTTCGGGGATGTTGTCGCCCTTCACGATCGCCTCGTAGACCTTGACGCGGCCCAGGACGTCGTCCGATTTGATGGTGAGCAGTTCCTGGAGGGCGTAAGCAGCCCCGTACGCTTCCAGGGCCCAGACCTCCATTTCGCCGAAACGCTGGCCGCCGAACTGGGCTTTGCCCCCCAGAGGCTGCTGGGTGATCATCGAGTAGGGACCGGTGGACCGGGCGTGGATCTTGTCGTCCACCAAGTGGGCCAGTTTCAATATGTAGATATAGCCCACCGATACGGGGTTGTCGTAAGGCTCGCCGGTGCGCCCGTTGTAGAGCTCGGCCTTGCCATCCGGGCCGATGAGCCGACCGTTGTCCCCGTACTCCGTACCCGGGGCTTCGGGGTGAAGGTTCTCGAAGATCTTCTTTATCGTCGGGTGCTTGCCCGCCTGCTCCTCCTCGTCCCAGTGGGCACCGTCGAAGCTCGGCGTGGCCACGAAAGAGGCCGGCTCGGCCAAGGGGCTGGTCTTGCGCCCGTTGTCGGCACGGGGCGACGGGCCCTTGCCGTCCACGTCCCAGCCCCACCGGGCCGCCCAGCCGAGGTGGCTTTCCAGGACCTGGCCCACGTTCATCCGGGACGGGACCCCGAGGGGGTTCAGGATCATGTCCACCGGGGTGCCGTCCGCCAGGTGGGGCATGTCCTCGATAGGGAGGATCTTGGAAATGACGCCCTTGTTGCCATGGCGGCCGGCCAGCTTGTCGCCCTCGGTGATCTTGCGCTTCTGGGCCACGTACACCCGGACGAGCTGGTTGACCCCGGGCGGCAGTTCGTGGGCGTCCTCCCTGGAAAAGACCCGGACATCGATGACCTTGCCGGACTCACCGTGGGGCACCTTGAGGGAGGTGTCCCGGACTTCGCGTGCCTTTTCTCCGAATATGGCCCGCAGGAGGCGCTCTTCGGGCGTGAGCTCGGTCTCGCCCTTGGGCGTGACCTTGCCCACCAGCACGTCTCCCGCCCCCACCTCGGCACCGATACGGATGATGCCCCGCTCGTCGAGGTCCTTCAGGATCTCTTCGGACAGGTTGGGGATGTCACGGGTGATCTCCTCAGCGCCGAGCTTGGTGTCCCGGGCGTCGACCTCATGCTCTTCGATATGGACCGAGGACAGGACGTCGTCCTTGACCAGGCGCTCCGAGAGGATGATGGCGTCCTCGTAGTTGTAGCCCTCCCAGGGCATGAAGGCGACCAGCAGGTTCTTGCCCAGGCCGAGCTCGCCGCCCTCGGTGGAAGGCCCGTCGGCCAGGACGTCGCCCAGGCCCACGGGCTGGCCCTCGTCCACCACGATGCGCTGGTTGAAGCAGGTGTTCTGGTTGGAGCGGCGGAACTTGTAGACGGGGTAGACCTTGCGCCCGAGGGGGCGGCCGTACCGGTCCGTCTGGCCCTCCTTGTACTCGACCGTCACGTGCTCGCCGGAAACCTCGACCACGGTCCCGGTCCCCTCGGCCAACAGCACGTCGCCGGTGTCCCGAGCGGCGCGGCCCTCCACACCGGTGCCCACGAAGGGGGCCTCGGGGCGGACGAGGGGGACCGCCTGCTTCTGCATGTTGGCGCCCATGAGCGCCCGGTTGGCGTCGTCGTGCTCGATGAAGGGGATCAGGGCGGTCGAGATGGAGACGATCTGCTTGGGGGACACGTCCATCAGGTCGACTTCCGATGGGGGCACGAAGTCGACCTCGCTCGTCGTGCCGTAGGTGGTACCACCGGCCCCTACGCGCACGCCGGGGCCCTGGGGAGCGCGCCTCACCAGCACGCGCTGGTCGGTGAGGGTGCCGTCGGGGGCCAACTTGGCGTTGGCCTGGGCGATGACGTACTCCTCCTCTTCGTCCGCGGCCAGGTAAACGATCTCGGCGGTGACCGAGCCGTTCGTGACGCGCCGGTAGGGCGTCTCGATGAAGCCGTACTCGTTGATCCGACCGTAGGTGGCCAAGTGGCCGATCAGCCCGATGTTGGGGCCCTCGGGGGTCTCGATGGGGCACATGCGCCCGTAGTGGGAGCTGTGCACGTCGCGGACCTCGAACCCCGCTCGCTCCCTCGACAGGCCGCCCGGGCCCATGGCCGACAGGCGGCGCTTGTGCGTGAGCCCAGACAGGGGGTTGGTCTGGTCCATGAACTGCGAGAGCTGGCTGGTGCCGAAGAACTCCTTGATAGCCGCCACTACAGGACGGATGTTGATGAGCGTCTGGGGCGTGATGGCTTCGACGTCCTGAGTGGTCATGCGCTCACGCACGACCCGCTCCATGCGCGAAAGCCCGACGCGCACCTGGTTCTGGATCAGCTCGCCCACCGAACGGACCCGCCGGTTGGCGAAATGGTCCTGGTCGTCCAGGCGGTACCCGGCCTCGCCCTGGGCCAGGTGGAGCAGGTAGGTGCTCGCCGCCAGCACCTCGCTCTTGGACAGCACGGTCTGGTCACGCGCCGGGCGCTCCAGCTCGATATCGAACAGGGACGCGATCTTGCCGATCTCGGGGCCGAGTTTCCGGTCGAGCTTGTAGCGCCCGACACGGGTCAAGTCGTAACGCTTCGAATTGAAGAACGCGTTCTCGAAATAGGCGCGGGCCGATTCCACTGAGGGGGGTTCACCGGGACGGGCGCGCTTGTAGATTTCCAGCAGGGCATCTTCTTGTGCCGGCGCCAGGTCGCGCTCGCGCTCCCATTGCGGTTCCAGGAACTGGAAATGGCGGACGAAACGCTCCAGGAAGATCTCGTCGGCATAGCCTAGGGCGCGCAACAACGTGAAAAGAGACAGGCGCCGCTTGCGGGCGACGCGCGAGCCAGCGCTTATGTCCTTGCCCGGCTTGGCTTCCACGTCGAACTCGATCCACTCGCCCCGGTAAGGGTGCACCGTGCCCGTGACGATGGTCTTGGCGTCCCGGCCCGGCTGGAAAATCACTCCCGGCGACCGCACCAGCTGCGAGACGACCACTCGTTCGGTGCCGTTTATGATGAAAGTGCCGCGGTCCGTCATCACGGGGAAGTCGCCCATGAAAACTGTTTGCTCTTTGATCTCGCCAGTATTGGCATTTTGGAACTGCGCCCTCACGAAAATTGGCGCAGCATAAGTCATGTCCTTTTCTTTGCACTCCTCCACCGAGAACTTCGGAGGCGGGCGCAAGTCCTGGTCGCTCGGGTCGAACTCCAAGATGAGCTTGAGCGAGCCCGAGAAGTCTTCGATGGGGCTGATGTCGCGGAAAGCTTCAGCCAGGCCCTTGTCGAGGAACCACTGGAAAGAGTCGCGTTGAACTGAGATCAGATCCGGGGGCGGCAGGACCTCGTCGAGGTTGGCAAACGAGAAGCGCTCCCGGGTTACGGGGCGAGACGGCAAGGACTTACTCCTTGGAAGATGCGGTGGCCACAGAGGCGCGCCAAGCCT
>JBKQUU010000146.1:0-22805 GCA_052325485.1 Acidimicrobiales bacterium
GCCCACGGCGGCGATGTGGCCGGACTGGTCGGCGCCCAGCAGGTTGCCCGCCCCCAGGATCTCGAGGTCGCGCATAGCGATCTTGAACCCGGAACCGAGGTCGGTGTGCTCTCCGATAGTGCGCAGCCTCTCGTACGCCTCCTCGGTCAGCTTGTGGTTGGGCGGGTACATGAGGTAGGCGTACGCCCGCTGCCCGGCCCGCCCGACGCGGCCGCGCAACTGGTGCAGCTGCCCCAGGCCCAGCATGTCGGCGCGGTCGATGACCAAAGTGTTCACCGTGGGCATGTCTATGCCGGACTCGATGATCGTGGTGCACACCAGCACGTCGTAGCGGCCCTCCCAAAAGTCCAGCACGACGCGTTCCAAAGACCCCTCGTCCATCTGTCCGTTGGCTATGGCGACGCGGGCTTCGGGGACAAGTTCACGGAGCCGGGCCGCCACTTTGTCGATGTCGCGGACCCGGTGGTGGACGAAGAAGACCTGGCCCTCACGCAGCAGCTCGCGCCGGACAGCCTCGGCCACGGCGCGCTCGTCGTACTCGCCCACGTAGGTGAGGATGGGCCGGCGTTCGGCCGGGGGCGTCGTGATAAGGGACAGGTCCCTTATGCCGGTCAGGGTCATTTCCAGCGTGCGCGGTATGGGCGACGCCGTCATCGTCAGCACGTCCACATTGGTGCTCAACTTCTTTATGGTCTCTTTGTGGTTGACCCCGAACCGTTGCTCCTCGTCCACCACGAGAAGGCCCAGGTCCTTGAACTTGATGTCCCCGGCCAGAAGTTTGTGGGTGCCGATCACGATGTCGACCGTCCCGTTGGCCAGGCCGTCGGTGACCGCCCGGGCTTCGGCAGGGGTCAGGAAACGAGAGAGCATCTCTACCCGCACGGGGTAATTGGCGAAGCGCTCGCCGAAGTTCTGCAGGTGCTGGGACGCCAGCAGCGTGGTGGGCACGAGCACCGCCACCTGCTTGCCGTCCTGGACGGCCTTGAACGCCGCCCTCATGGCCACCTCAGTCTTGCCGAACCCGACGTCCCCGCACACGAGACGGTCCATGGGCACGGGTTCCTCCATATCGGCCTTCACGTCGACGATCGCCTTTAGCTGGTCGGGCGTCTCCTCAAATGCAAAAGACTGCTCCATCTCGGCCTGCCAGGGCGTGTCAGGGCCGAAGGCGTGGCCCGGGGAGGTGGCTCGTTTCTGGTAGAGGGCGACCAGTTCGTAAGCGATCTCGCGCACGGCCCGTCTCACCCGGGCCTTGGTCTTCTGCCACTCGCTGCCGTTCAAGCGCGACAGCGAGGGCGTCTCGCCCCCCGTGTACGGACGGAGGGCATCGACCTGGTCCGAGGGCACGTACAGTTTGTCGCCGTCACGGTACTCGAGCATCAGGTAATCGCGCTCGACGTCGCCGATGTTGCGTTTTACCATGCCGCCGAAACGGGCCACGCCGTGCTGGAAATGCACGACGTAGTCCCCCGTCTTCATGTCGTCGAAAAAGGTCGGCACCGAAGCGGCCCGTGGCCGAGAGACGCGGTGGGGGCGATGGCGGCCGGTGAGGTCGCTCTCCGCCAGCACGGCCATTTCCAGCGCCGGGCATATGAAACCGCGCTCGACTGGCACCGCCACCACTTGCACACCGGTACCTAGCTCGCTCACCACAGGAGCGCTGAAACCCTCGTCGCGCAGGGACTGGGATATCCTCGACGCGCTGTTGTCGTTCTCCGCGCACACGGCCACCGTGTAGCGCTTGGCGCTCAGGTCGCGCAACTGCGCCAACAGCCGCTCCATCCCGGCCGCCACCGGGCTCCACCCCGTGGTCGCCACCGACGCCGTGCCCGGCCCCTCGGCCGCCACCGGGAGCATGGCCACGGCGGCGCCGGTGCCGCTCAGGAGGCGGTCAAAAGGTAAGTAAAGGCGGGGGAAATCCCGGCCCTGGGCTCCCCACGTAACGGCCAGGGCGCTGGCCAGGTCGGCTTCCTCCTCGGCGATCTCGACGGCCCGCTCGCGCATGCGCCGCGGCTCGACCAGCAGGACCTTGGCGCCCTCGGGGAGAAGGTCCACCAGCAGGCGTCCCTCGGCCGTGAGCCATGGCAACCAGGACTCCATGCCGTCGAAGCTGAGCCCGTCGGCCAAGCGGTCCCAGGTCTGGGCACCCCAGGGCTCCTCGTCGCGCAGCGCCGCCGCCCGCTGGCGGACCTCCGCCGACGGCAGCAGCTCCCGGCAGCCGAAGATGACGGTACGGTCGAGGTCGGCCACCGACCGTTGGTCGCCCACGGAGAACTCGGTGAGACGGTCGACTTCGTCGCCCCACAGGTCTATGCGCACAGGGGAGGCCGCCGTGGAGGGGAAGACGTCCACGATCGAACCTCTGACCGCCAGCTCGCCCCGGTGCTCCACCTGGTACTCCCGGCGGTAGCCGAGACCGACGAGATCCTCCACCAACTGGCCCAGGTCGACCTCCTGCCCCCCCGTCACCTGTACGGGCTCAACGTCTTCGACGTGAGGCCCGAGGCGTTGGAGCAGGGCGCGGACCGGGGAAACTATGACCGAAGGCGCCCCGGCATCGCTGGCCCCGTCCCGCAAACGGCGCAGACGCCACATGAGCTCGAGGCGACGGCCCATCGTCTCGGCCCCCGGGCTGACCCGCTCGAAGGGGAGCGTCTCCCAGGCGGGGAAAAAAGCCACCTGGTCGGGCCCCAACCAGGCCCCGATCTCGTGGGCCAGCCGGGCGGCGGCGGTGGCACTGGGAACAGCCACGACTACGGGGCGGCGAGCGCCGTGCTCGGCCACCGCGGCGATGGCGAAGGCCTGGGCCGGTTCGGCTATCGCCACCGTGCGCTCCGCCCCTGCCACCAGGGCGGCCAGGCTGGCGTCCCGGTTGGCCAGGCGCAGGAGGGGGGCCAGGAGCCGCGTGGGCGCCTTTCGCGGGCGGCCCGCCCGGTCCTGCACTACTGAAGCCATCTGGCGCCCGTCACTCCGATCGTCCCGTCGCTTTGACCATTAAAGGGCCTCCGTCAGACCTGGCGGGCATTGAGCTCGTTCTGCGCCGCCGCCACGCCCCGTTCGAGGACCATTACGACGGCGTCGGCGGCGACCTCGACGGCCACCTCGAGCTGGCGCCGCTCTGACCGGCTCGGGGCCGACAACACGTGGTCTACGCCGTGGTCCTTGCCTCCCGGGGGCTTACCTATGCCGATACGGACCCGGGAGAACTCGTCCGAGCGCAACCAGGCCTTGATACTGCGCAGGCCGTTGTGACCGGCCAGCCCGCCCCCCGCCTTGACCCTCACCACGCCCAGGGGCAAGTCCAGTTCGTCGTGCACGATGAGCAGCTTGGCCATGTCCGAGACGTTGTACCTCTTGACCAGCCGGGCCACCGAACGACCTGACTCGTTCATGAAGGTCTGGGGGAAGGCCAGGACCAGGCGCTTCCCGTCCAGCTTGGCCTCAGCCACCAATGCCAGCTCTCGGCCCTGGCGCAACCGCTCGCCATAGCGCTCGGCTAGTAGGGCGACGACGTCCGCACCGACGTTGTGACGGGTCTTCGCGTAACGCGGCCCCGGGTTACCGAGCCCGACGGCCAGGAGGTCGGCGCCTGCCGTCGCCTCAGACTTGCGAGTCCAGAGCAGAGCGGGCTCAGCCCTCCTCGGCCGCCGCCGGGCTGCCCGTCCCCGGCGCCCCGGGCTCGGCTGGGCCAGCCGCCTCAGCCGCCTCGGGCGCCTCGGCCGCCTCGGCCGCCTCGACGGCCGCCATCTCCGCCGCGGTCCTCGACAAAGCGGCGATCACGACGGGCTCATCGGGGTCAACGTCGGTAGTGACGCCCTCGGGCAGGACAAGGTCGCGCACCCTCAGGGACTGGCCCACCTCCAGGCCGCTCACGTCGAGCGTGATCTCTTGGGGGATGCGCTCGGGCGTGGTGCGGATGCTGAGGTTGGTCAGGAGCTGCTCGAGCACGCCGCGGTCCCGTTCGATATTGGCGGCGACACCCACGATGACGACCGGCACCTCGGCGTGGACGACCTCGTCCCGGCGTACGACCTGGAAGTCGACATGGGCGACGGTACGACGGACGGGATGGCGCTGGAGCTGGCGGGCCAGGACCAGGTGCGACGAACCGTCAACCTCTAGTTCAAGGACCTGGTTGAGCCCATGAGCCGAGAGCGCGGCGCCCAGGTCGCGAGCACCCACAGACACGGACACCGGCTGCATGCCGTGCCCGTAGACGACCCCGGGGATGCGGCCGGAGACCCGGAGCCTTCTCGAGGCGCTCGACCCGGTCGTTCGCCCGAGCTCCGCGACCAACTTCACTTCTGCCATAGTTCGCTCGCGCTCGCTTATTTGTCGGTACCCCGCCAAATGACTTTGGGGGGAAGGGAGCCCCAATAATAGCGGCTCGGGCGCGGGACCGACCAAGCGGGCGAAGTGCCCGGCCGGGCCCCGTTCTTAGGACTGGTTGTCGCCCCCGAAGATTTGCGACACCGAGCCCTCTTCGAAGACGGCCCGGATGGCGTCGGCGAAGGTCTTGGCCACGGAAACGCTCTCGATCTTGGGGATCTGCTTCTCCGGCGGCAGCGGGACGGTGTCGGTGACGACGACCCGGGCGATGTTGGAGTTCTTCAGGCGGTCGATGGCCGGTTCGGAGAACACGCCGTGCGTGGCTGTGGCCCAGACCTCGCTGGCCCCCTTCTGGGCCAGGATCTTCGCCGCCTCGCACAGAGTCCCGGCGGTGTCGATCTCGTCGTCGATCAGTACGCACATACGCCCGCGGACGTCGCCCATGACGTCGAGGGCCTCTACATGGCCGACGAGGTCAACGCTGCGGCGTTTGTAGACCGCGGCCATGTCCATGTCGCCGGCGTTGCGGGCCGCTCGTTCGGCCACCTTGGTCCGGCCGGTGTCAGGCGACACCATGACCAGGTCGCCGGAGACATTGGCCTTGATGTAGTCGACCAGGAGGTTGACGGCGGTGAGGTGGTCCACCGGGCCGTCGAAGAAGCCCTGGACCTGGCCGGAGTGCAGGTCGACGGTCATGATCCGCTCGGCGCCGGCGGCGCGGAAGAAGTCGGCCACCATGCGGGCTGTGATCGGCTCGCGGCCTCTCGACTTGCGGTCCTGGCGCCCGTAACCGTAGCGAGGGCAAACGGCGGTGATCCGCTTGGCCGAAGCCCTCTTGGCGGCGTCGATCATCACCCATTGCTCCATCATCAGGTCGTTGACCGAACGGCCGTTCGTCTGGCAATGGGTCTGGAGGATGAACACGTCGGCCCCACGGACGGACTCGCCGAAGCGGGCCCGGATCTCCCCGTTGGGGAAATCGAGCACCTCGCAGGGCCCGGCATGTACTCCCAGGTGAGCGGCGATGTCACTGGCCAGCGCCGGGTGCGAGCGCCCGGCGTAGAGCTGGAGCCTATGCTTCGAGATCAGTTCCACTCGGTGCCTCCCCTTCCAGGCTAAACGTACCGGTCCCCGGGCGGATGACCGAGCCGGGTGCGACGACGGTCCCAGGTGCTAACCACGCCCATGGACCTACCCGGGCGTCCTCCCCGATCACCACCTGCTCCGCTGAGGTCGCCCGCACCTGAGCCCTCGCTCCGACGGTGCAGTCGACCAAATGTGTGCCCGGCCCCAGCTCGGCCCCGGTGGCGACTCTCGTGCGCCCTTGAAGGATAGTCCCGGGAAAAATGGTGACGTCCTCGCCGAGGTCCACCGTCGAGTCGAGGTAGGTGTGGTGCGGGTCGAGCATGGTGACGCCCCGGCGCATCCACCGCTCGTTTATACGCCCCCGCAGGACAGCCTCGGCCGCCGCCAGCTGACAGCGGTCGTTGACCCCGCTGGCCTCGATGGGCTCCGGGGCCACCATCGAGACGACGGGGTAACCAGCGCCGTGAAGCACGGAGATGACGTCGGTCAGGTAGTACTCCCCCAGAGCATTGTCTGGGCTGAGGCGGCGCAGCGCCGGGGCCAGCACTGAGCGGCGAAAGGCGTAGATGGAGGTGGCCACCTCGTCGATGGCCCGCTCCTCCTCGGTGGCGTCCGCTTCCTCGACGATGGCGGCCACGCGCCCATCGCGTGACCGGACCACCCGCCCGTAGCCGCTGGGGTCGTCGAGGCGGGTGGTGAGCAGGGTCGCCGCCGCGGAAGAGCTCCTATGGGCGGCCACCAGGGCGGCCAGCGTGCCCGGCCGCAGTAGAGGGGTGTCTCCCGGGAGCACCACGAGGTCGTCCAGTTCGCCGTCGTCCTCGTGGAAGGCGGTCAAGGCCACCGACAGGGCGTCGCCCGTCCCCCGCTGGACGGGCTGCTCGACCACCTCGAGCGGGGCGGCCGGAGAACCGGCCTCAGCCAGGGCCTTCGTCATCCTCGTCGAGCCGTGCCCGACGACGACCACCACCCGTGACAGGTCCAGCCCGCCTAGTGCGCCCAGCACCCACATGACCATGGGGCGCCCGCACAGGCGGTGGAGCGGTTTGGGCCGCGCACTGTGCATGCGAGTGCCTTCTCCCGCCGCCAGGACCACCGCCGCCAACCTGGGTTGCTCGCCGGCCGCCGGTGCGCGAGGTCCGACATCTCGGTCGTAATAAGTCACGTGATCTTTCTAGTCCGGTTGGCCGCACTCGGTCACGGCTCGGGGACAAGGTATCGTTGGTTGCCGAGCGCTAGGGCCGGCCAGTAGGCCGGCCTTCGATCGTTCCGGGGTAGTTCAATTGGAAGAACGCCGGACTTTGGATCCGGATGCTTGGAGGTTCGAGCCCTCCCCCCGGAGCCCTCCCACCAGCGGCTATGCTTCCCTCGAGGCCAACCCTGCCGATCGGGCCAGCCCGCCGACGCTGAAACGTACGACGGTCGGAGCGCCGGCGGTGGCCGACGTGCAACGGCTCATCGCCGCCGCCGAAATCAGCGACCCTGTGCTGGGGTCCGCCATTGCCCTGGGCAGAGTGACGGGCGCTCGACGGGGCGAACTGTGCGCGTTGCGATGGTCTGACGTCGACTGGCCCCGGCGCAAGCTGACGATTGCCCGGTCGCTCACGGTGATCGACAAGCAAGCGACCGAGGGGCCGACGAAGACGCACCAGCGACGGGACACCGTCATGGACGCGGCCCTGGAGACGTTCCTGACCAGGCGGCGGTCGGACCAGGGATCGTACGTCCTGTGGGACTGCGTGCCGTCCCAGAAGCAGGGGGGCTCCGGGCTGACGGCGGCGTTCGAGGCCTCTGCACCGAGGAAGCTGTCCGGGACAGGCTGACCCCTATAGGGAGGAGCCGGTTGGTGACTGGGCTCGGCCCCCAAGCCGCTCGATGTGGCATAGCAATGACCATCCACGTCAGAGCGTTGCAGGAGGTGTTATGGGTACCCTCGGGACACGTGCGGACGGGGAGCCACCGACAGCGTGTCGGTTACAGTCGACCCTTCCGTTTGTTACACGGCTCACCGCACGGCTCGACGGGCTGCAGGTGACGCTAGCGACGCGACCGCCCTCGGGCGGCCACCGGCCACGGTCGTAGCCAATACGCCCCCCGCCTCCAAGAGCGTCCGGAACGCCGGTGCCGGCAGGGGACGGGCGAAGTGGTACCCCTGGCCGAACCCACACCCAGCCCTACGTAGTGCGTCGGCTTCTACCGGTTTCTCGATACCCTCGCCCACTACCTTCAGCCCCATGGAATGGCCCAGGCGGATGACCGCCCGAACCAGCGCGGACGCTTTCGGGTCGAGACCGACATCGCAGATGAGAGACCGGTCGATCTTCAGCACGTCCAAGGGAAACCTCCGCAGGTAGCTGAGCGACGAATAACCGCGACCGAAGTCGTCGATCGCGAGCTTGATCCCGAGATCCTTAAGCTGATCCAGTTGGCTCATCGTGATCGCGTCGTCCGGCAAGAGCAGCGACTCGGTGAGCTCGAGGACCAAGTGCCCAGGGTCAAACTTACTCTCGACGAGGGCTGCGGCTACCTCGTCCACGAGGTTGCCATCTCGTAGCTGGCCGGCTGACACGTTGACCCCCACGAAAAAGGGCGCGCCCTGAAAGTCCCACATCGCGGCCTCGTGACAGGCCTCGCGCAATATCCATCGGCCTATCGCTGGCATCAGGCCGGTTTCCTCTGCAATCGGGATGAACTCGAGCGGGGGAATCATCCCGCGCCGAGGGTCCGGCCAGCGAAGAAGGGCCTCTGCACCGATTATCTCGCCCGAAGTCAGCGCGATCACAGGCTGGAAGTGCAGTGTGAGGTCGCCGTTGTCCATGGCGCGGCGCAGCTCCGATTCCATCTGCACCCGTTGGAAGAACTGCTCCCTCATGTCGGGCTCGAACACGGCGTAGCACCCCCGACCATTCTGCTTCGCCTGGTACATGGCCACGTCAGCGTCGCGGATTATGTTCTCGGCCTCGTCCGTCCCATCACTGAGGGTGATCCCGATGCTCGCACTGGCATATATCTGACGACCGCCAATCGAGTAAGGCATGGACAGTTCTGAAATAAGGCGGCCAGCTACGGCGGTCGCCCGCTGCCGGCAGCCCTCACCCCACAAAAGGACGGCGAACTCGTCGCCACCAAAGCGTGCTGACACGTCGGAAGCCCTCAACCCGCGCTCGATCCGCCGGCCGACCTCGATCAGAAGGAGATCTCCCGAGCTGTGCCCCAGGGTGTCATTGATGAGCTTGAAGCGGTCGAGGTCTATGAAGAGCACCGCCACCTGGCCACCCTCGGCCTGGATACTGAGTAGGTTGCGGCGGAGAGCTTCGAGGAACAGCGGCCGGCTAGCCAGTCCGGTTAGCGAGTCGCGAAGGGCCGAGTGCATCTGCTCGACGGTCCTGGCATCGCTGAGAGCAAGGCTTGCATGGTCGGCCAGGGCGACGAGCGTCGCCTCGTCCTCTGCCCCGAAACCAGCCTGGCCGTCCTGAGCTTCGCACCACAGAGCGCCAGCTGCGGCGAGGCCCTCATGCACCGGGGCAGCTATCAACTTGGTCGACCCGTTTGTGGGTGGCCCGGCCGGGGGCGAATCCTCCAAACTCCCCATGCGGACAGCCTGGTCGGAGGTCATCGCCTGGCTGGCAGCGTCGGAGGCGAACGGCAGGCGTCTCCCGCCTCGGGCCAACTCGCCGAGACCGGTGGACGAGACCAGAGCCCCGCGGCTCGGGTCACCATCGTCTGCAAGGCGTAGGGCCGCTGCGTTAGCGCCCGTTAGGTCGCGGGCCGCCGTTACGATGGTCTCGAAGATCGACGCCAGCGGCTCGTGCCGGGAGATCGCTCGCTGGATCCGCGAAAGCTCCTCCAAGAGGTGCTGGCGGGCCTGCAGGGACCGTAGCAGTTCGGCGTTCTCTTCGGCCTGACGTTCGCTCCGCTCACGGAGCTCGCGCTCGGCCTGTAGGACACCGATCATGCCCATGGTGAGGTCGAGGACCCTCCCCATGCCTCGGACGAGGTTGGTCTCTTCGGTGCTAAAGCTTTCCTCGGGCAAGCGCGCGACCACGAGGCCCACCGGAGAGTGGCGGGACGAACGGCCGACCACTGTCATACAGACCCCGATGCCGGGAACCATGACACGACCACGGAGTGTGCCTGCGGCCCTGAGGATCTCGTCGTGGGGAACCTGGCCTCGCGGGAAACCCAGCGTACTGACCACCTTGTCGGCGACCACCACGGCGGCGAGCTCCGCTTCGATCAGGTGGGCGGCACCTTCGGTCGCGTTCCGGGCCGCTGTCTCCTCGTCTGTGGCCGCTGAGACAAAGGCCAGGAACTCGACCAGCTGTTGGGTGGGAAGCCCCGGCCCGGCCACGTTTTGTTCAAGCCAGGGCCAGGACGACGAGGGTCTGGTTGTGAAAGCCGTCGATGCCACGAGTGCGGGCGATCTCACCGTAGGTGTAGAAACCCGCGTACGGTGTGCCTTTGGCGTGCGCCGACAACCGTGCCGCCTCCTCGGCTATCCCCGCGTCACCTATGACCGGTCGGAGCGCCGCACAGCTAAAGGTGAAATAGCCGATCGGCAGGTGACCCTGCAGTCCAGCGACGGCCTCGGCGCACGTACGCTCGACCGCCTCCAAAATGGTTTCTGTAGAACCCGACATGAGCCAGATCAGGCTCCCCTGAGGTATCCCTGCGCCACCACCCAGAGACCGGTCCTCCAAATGTACGTTCGTGCAGAAGTTCCGGACCACCTCGCCGGCACGGCGTTGCACCCCGACCGGTCGAGGCAACACAAAATCTATGAAGGCGACCGGGTCGGTGTAGGCGGTGGCGGGTGCGTCAAGCCGTCGCAGGTACACCTCGAGCGCCGGCTCTCCGTCGAGCTCGGTCACCCGGCCCTTGGCGGCAGACGTGACGATCATGGGGTCCCCGGCCCGTGACCAACCGTGGCCGGCGGCGACCGCGAGCGGCGCGTCGGAGGAGATGTAGGCGACCGCGACGGCATCGCTCAGGACCTCCCTGCCGTGGAACTGGAAGGTGCGTACCCCGCGCGCAGCGTCGCCAGCAGCCCCACCGAAAAGTGGGACACCGGCGCCAACGACCTCGTAAGCGCCTCGCAGGATCGTCTCCTGGTCGCCGGTGAGGCCGTCAGTCAACATGACCAGGACCCGATAGGGCCGACTGGGGTCATCGCCGGCCTCGGTTGCACGGGCCGCCGCCGCACTACCCGCCTCCCGCTGGCGGCTTGAAACCTGGGTCTCCGACGCCGTTGCCACAGAAAAGCCGTCGCCGCCTATAGCGGCGACCACAACGGAACCGTCGAACGGACCACCCGGGCAAATCTCGCCGTGGGTGGTGCAACCAATCACGGGTAGGCCCCCCGCCATGTCGTTGACCCCGGCGAGCACCGCGGGCAAGTCATGAACAACCGATGCGAAAACCAGAACCAGCTTGGCGTCGGGACCGCGGAGCGCAACGGCAGTGGCTCGGGCGCCCGCTTGGTACCCTTCCGGGTGACTCGACTGGCCGACCCCCATCCACCGCCCCACGCCGTGAAGCTCGGAGTTTGGCGCGGCGGCCTGTCGCCGTGGTGACGAGCGACGATCTTGGTGTGTAACCGGTCCCACTCCATTACCGTCGGCAGACGGCCAGGACTCCTTAGTTCTGTAATACTGACGTCAGGTCGGACTTGCCCTTCCGACCAGACGGACTTGCCCTTCCGACCGGACGGACTTGCCCTTCCGACCCCTTGCTCACACGGATTGCTGGTGAAAGTATGGGGTAGTGAAGGAACGTCGCGGAGCTAAGCGCGATCAGGAAAACGATAGCGTCTGACTAGGGCGTTCGTATCCTACCGATAGCATCATTACGGATGCAGTCCTCCAATTGTTGCATGTCCGAGAGCACTGGGCGCAACGCTCCAGAGAAAGCCGATCGTAGCTCTGAGCTGCGGAGGTGGCACGCCAGACGAGTTGCCCGAGCGGTTACCGCTAATTTCGGTTCGGATCCTCCTCAACCCCCGACCTGGCGGGGCCCCTGATCCAAAAGGCCGACGGCCCCGACGCCATGCGACGAACGCTGAGCCCATGTCAGCCCGCACGGGCAGCCTCGGGGCCATCTCCTCCCGGCTATGGCGTCGGGACATGTGTGATGGACAGTTCCCGAGTACGCCGGCTGACCCGTTGCGGCAACCCTGAACTCTGCCGGTTATGTAGGGTAGCCCTCGGCTTCTAGAGGTCGTCAAGGCGGCTTCATTATGGGCGGCCACCACTTGGGGAAGTTGGCGCACATTATGTGTGCAGGATCTGTATCGTTGTCCTGAGAGCTTCGACATATTGCCTAGGAATTGACGGTCGCGATAACCGTATCGTTTTGCGCTCTTCGAAGACCTAGCGGAACAAGAAAAGTGCCCGCCCAATAACTGCAGATCTGTGCACCTCTGACAAGCACACGTCGACCGGGACGGAAATGGTGAAGACCGGCGTCGGAAGCGTCCCCTACCAAGCGACTATAAGGATGTGATTGCCGTCCCCGACCGAGAGGGAGCCGGCCTGTTGGCCCTCTACATCACGGCTGTCGTGGAAGCCATCCGGGAGTTTCGGTGAACCTACCAAAAGTCGTACGCGCTCAAAGCCGAGGGCCGGGACGACCAGGCCATCTCTTTTTACGACACGAGATGCCCCCTGGTCCAGGGATCCTTGTGGCTGGCAACGGGACGCCCAGGAACGCTCACGTCGAGACCGACGTCTCGTGGCTGACCGTGTTGGTCCCCGACCTACTTGCCAGCGCGGGCGTCCCACGGAGGGGTCTTTGGCTGGACTTTCAACATCGGTCGCGCCGGAGGGACGCAGGTCAGCGGCGTGGGCGCCCCAGATCGGCATGGCTAAGAGCCCTGAAGCTGGGCCCTCGACGTCTGGGGTGGTCGTCTGCTACCGCGTCGACGACCTCGCCGCTAAACTCCAGCAGCTGAGGGACGCTGGCGCCATCGCCGGTGGTACGGCTCAGCGGCCGTACGGTCTGGAGTCCTTCTGGGTCGACGGTCAGGGCACGCCGTTGTGCCTGCGCCAGTTCTAAGGCTCAACGCAGGGCCCTTCGGCCACCACCCCCCACCGTGGGCTCGGAGCGGTGACCGACAGCATTGGCGAAACCTCGTCCACACTTGACAGGTACTCGGATCTGCCCCATGCTCCTCGAATGGCTAAACCAGGTCCGTCACTGCCCTCACCTATTTCGGCCACGCGAGGAGTTGCCGAGCGGCGGTCGTCATGGGTACGGCTCGTCGCCCTGCCCATGGCTGCGACCCTACTCCTTAGCTTTGGTGGTGGCAGCGCCATTGGCGTCGGCCCAGACGCAGCTACGGCCGCCGGTCTAGCGAGCACGGCGCCTGGCGGGCAGGTCAAGCCCCACTTCACCAGCTCACTAAGCATCTCGGTAACAAGAGGGCAAGCCCGCCCCTTCGCCGTCACCGCGGCAGGCAAACCGACCCCGACAGTCTTCGTACCCTGGGGAGCTCTCCCCCCCGGCATGGTCTTCAGGGGTGGGGCGGGCGGCAAGGGCACCCTGGCAGGCACACCCACCAAGTTGGGCCAGACGTCGTTTGAGATTGGGGCGGCTAGTGCCGCGGGCATATCCGTACGAAAAATGAGCGTGCTAACAAGACCGTCGCCCGGCAAACCCATCACGAGCTATAAAGCCATAAAGGGTGAAGCCTTTCGGCTCACTCTGCCCAACCCCACGGTGACAGCGCCATCGACGGGCAGGATCAGCTGTACCGGCCACTTTCCCGCCGGGGTGACCTTCGCCAGCGGTCGCGATGGGCTAAGTGGCACACTGTCCGGTGACCCACAACGGGTCGGCCTGTTCTCTATTGCTTGCTCGGCCCGGAACCACTCGACCGGGGCTGCCAAACGGTGGGCCCTCGTCCTGGTCGTGAGCACATCGCGCGCGCCACCAACCTGCCTGAGCCTTTCCCTAGACGAGGTCGCCGGCGCTCCCTTGGCCTTGACGGTGGAAGTAGGGGGGACACCGACCCCCTCCGCGGTGCAGTCCGGTGCGTGGCCACCGGGAGTAAGCCTCGTCGATAATGGCAATGGTACCGACTCCATCTCTGCGGTCGTTACGCTACCCGGCGTTTATCGTTTGCACCTAGCAGAATCAAACGCTGCTGGCCGCTGTTCCGACGTGTTTCGCCTCATCGTCGTGCCGGCAAGACCAACATTTGAGAGCCCCGGTTCGGCGACCGTACCCGTTCACAAGCGTTTCGAGTTTCCTGTGGTCGCCAGTGGCATACCTACCCCGAAGATCAGTTTCGGCAGTGGCTGTAAAGGGCCCGATTGTCCACAGAGGCCCAATTTTCCTTCGCTCCTCCAAATCAAAAGCAGCGACGGGGTCGCCGTGATGGTGGGCTCCCCCGAAAAGCCTGGGACGACCAGGTTCAGTCTGAAGGCTGCCAACGGCGCTGGGAGCGCCACCCAGACTTTCACGCTGACCGTCGTGACCTCACCCACCACGACTTCGACAACCACGACCACCACGACCTCGTCAACGACGACCTCGACCACCACGACCTCGTCAACGACGACCTCGCCCACCACGACCTCGCCCACCACGACCTCGACAACCGCGACCTTGACTACCACGACCTTGACCACCACGACGAGATGTCCGGCGTTCCCCGACCTAGCAGCGGCCCTTCAGACCTCGGGCGCGCCCGCCTATGTACTGGCTCTCTGCGCGAACGCGGACGGGGAGCTGAGCGCGTTCTTGATCGGTAAGAACGGAGAGCTTTACCGCTACGACCAGGCCGCGTCCGGCGCCTGGGGGACGCCCCAGTCGATGGGGGGGACATGGCCGGACGTCGCGCCGGTCGTAGTGGCCAATCAAAGTCGGCGCCTGAGCGCGTTCTTGATCGGTAAGAACGGAGCGCTTTACCGCTACGACCAGGCCGCGTCGGGCGCCTGGGGGACGCCTCAGTCTATGGGGGGGACATGGCCGGAGGTGGGACTGACCGTGGTGGCCAACCAAACTGGGCGCCTCAGCGCGTTCTTGATCGGTAAGAACGGAGCGCTTTACCGTTACGACCAGGCCGCGTCGGGCGCCTGGGGGACACCCCAGTCGATGGGGGGGACATGGTCGACTGAGCCGGCTGTAGTGGCCAACCCAAGTGGGCGGCTGAGCGCCTTCATGATCAATTCCGACAACGGGGAGCTGTACCGCTATGACCAGGCCGCGTCCGGCGCCTGGGGGACCGCGCAGTCGATGGGTGGGGGTGTGGCGTCATCGAGCCTTTGGCCACCGGTCGTGGTGGCCAACCCAAGTGGGCGGCTGAGCGTCTTCATGATCAATTCCGACAACGGGGAGCTGTACCGCTATGACCAGGCCGCGTCCGGCGCCTGGGGGCCGCCTCAGTCCATGGGCGGGACATGGCCAGATGAGCAGGCACCCGTCGTGGTGGCCAACCCAAGTGGGCAGCTGAGCGCGTTCTTGATCGGTGGGGACGGGGCGCTTTACCGCTACGACCAGGCCGCCTCGGGGATCTGGGGGGCGCCTCAGTCTATGGGCGGGACGGTTTATGACCCGGTCGTGGTGGCCAACCCAAGTGGGCAGCTGAGCGCGTTCTTGATCGGTGCTGACAACGGGGAGCTGTACCGCTATGACCAGGCCGCGTCCGGCGCCTGGGGGCCGCCTCAGTCCATGGGCGGGACAGCATATGACTGGTCGCCGGTCGTGGTGGCCAACCCGAGCGGACAGCTGAGCGCGTTCTTGATCGGTGCTGACAACGGCCCGCTGTACCGCTATGACCAGGCCGCCTCCGGTGCCTGGGGGCCGCCCCAGTCGATGGGCGGGACATGGCCATGAGCCCCAAAGTTTTTCTGGTTAGCAAGCGCGTCTCATCGGCCGAGGGATGTTGCAGGCCCAAGTCCACGGTCCCGTGCTCGAGGATCTTGATGAAAGAAGCCAAAGTGGGGCGTGATCGCGCTGACCGTTGCTGTAACGACCGCGCTCATATTTGGTGGACCTGTGTTAGCCAGGCCGTTGGGATATTTCTGGCAGGGGACTGTGAAGCGCCGGCCAAAGTGAGCCTCGGCGAACCGGGGCTCAGGGTCAAGGTGTCGCTTGATGGCTTGCGGCGGTGGCGTCAAGGAACCCGCCCGCTGGTGCCGTTGCTAATCTCGACGAGACCGCAGTCGCCCGGGGTGCCGGGTGCGGGTCCTTATGGTGTAGCTCGGCCCCTGCCGGCAGCTCGTATATGCCGCTGGTGTCAACCGCGCCGCTGTCGGCAGGCGCGTCAACTCTGACTTGGCTATTCGCATTAGCGAGGAGCAACCCGGTGGCCGTCCCCCGCTTCGAGCGCTCCTAGGCCAACTGGGCCCAGACGGCTTTGGCTCCTCCTGCTTTGCAGAACCACAAGCGGCCGTGCGGTCACAGTAGAGGTCGCCTGTCTCACCCGTTGCCGGGTGGGAGGTGCCTGGCCCCGGTGTGAGCTTGATCTGGGCGGCTCCGCCGGAGAAATTGCCACCACGGGCGGCCTTGCTGTGGCCGCGGATGCCGTCGCCTCCTTCACTGAGCCCCAAAGACGCCCGGCGCCTCATGGCTGTCGCCAACGACGCAGCCGGTGCCGCGTGCCCCGCTACCAGGGCCGGTCGTCGCCCTTAGAGCCGGCCCGGTGCCCCCATTTGACACATGAACAGCGGCCGCTTTGCTCGTGGCCGCGGCGACGATCGCGATCCCGAGCGGCCCCGTCGCGCGGACAGAGATGCCGGTGGGGGCGTTGGCCGACAAACCGACCGTCGTGCCAGTGGCCACCATGGCAGTGGGGCCGGACGCGGCGACCCCGGTGGTGGCGCCCGTGGCGGTGATGGCGACGGGGCCATTGGCTGCGTCTCTGGCGAGGCCGTGAGGGCCGGCTGCTCGCTCCGGCCCTCTGCCGCCCCAGCGGCTCGGAAGCCTTGGACAGGGTCGTCTTGGTGTGCCTCGAGAGGCTCAAGTTGAACAAGCAGTAAGTCAAGCTGAATACAGAGTGAACAAAGCCAGGTCAGCGCCCTGGCCAATCGACGACGCGGCTGCTTCCAGCCACTAGAAATGGGGCGTGGCGAACCTGGGTCAGCCTGCCCCGATCGAAGAAGAGGTAGCCCGGCTCTTCTCGCTAGTAAGCGAGGCACTTGCTGCTGCCACCGACGCGTTGCTGGCCGGCGAACCCGGGCGAGCAAGACGCGTGGTCGAGTCCGACCACGCAGTGGACACCCTGACAGACGAGCTGACGCGGCGCATTTGGGAGGACCTCGAGCGCCTGCTCCCACCGGACACACAGCTCCGTCGGCTGATAGGGCTCCTGAGCATCCTGCCCGAGCTCGTACGCAGTGCTGACCTCGCCGAGCTCGTAGCGCAGCGTGGCGTCTCCCAGCTCGGCCTGGACATGCCCCCGGTGACGCGCGGCATCGTCCAGCGCATGTCCGACGTGGCGCTCGAGATGTGGCACGAGGCGGCCGCCAGCTACGTTCGCGCCGAGGACATCGGGGCCGCCCGCAACCAAGCCGACGAAGAGCTCGACATCTTGAGCAGGCGCCTGACCGCCGAAGTGGGCTCGTCGGACCTGGCGCCCTCTGTCGCAGCCCAAGGCACACTGCTAGGGCGCTTCTACGAACGCCTCGGCGACCACGCGGTCAACCTCGCCAAGCGGGCCCAGGGACGGCGGGGCGGCCCACCAGTCTCGGGAGGCTGAAATGCTGCCACGGCGGGCGGTGCGCATGCTTGCGACGGCGCTGTCGGCCTTGGCCGTCCTGGCACCCGGCATCGTAGTCGGCGTGTCGACCGGCAGTACCTCCTGGGGCGCCCTGGCTTCCGTGCTGGCCGGGGTGCTCACAGCCTCCTGGTACCTGGTTGTCGGGGCGCCCAAGGACTGGCCAGCGGCGCGCCACCTGGTCAGACGTGCCTTTGGCGAAAGAGCCTTAATGCGGCTCTTGTTGCGAGGGGACCACCCACGGCGCTGAGGACCGGCTCCGCTCCTAGAGCTCGTCGCGCCGCCATCGACGATATCGAATAACGGTTATGCGCGGCCGAGAACCGCTGGGCGTTTCAACACAAATGCGCCCTAGCGACGGTTCTCGCCGCGTTCGGCAGGGCCCAACTAGGCTGCGTTTCAACGCAGAATCAGCGCGTATATTACTCCCTTGGAGGTCGACGTTCTGTGCTCACGTCGAACGAAGGCGCCGATCTCTGTTCGATCCCCGGTATCGATGCCGAATATGGCCATCCTTACTGGGTTCTTGCCGATCCGGAGGGCCGACGCAATAAGACAATTATGGGCGCTTCCCCGGGTGGCGGGGGCCGCGCTAATGGGGGCCCTTCACGAGAGCGAGAGCGCACACCGCCGCCACGCACCAGCAGGTGCAGCCCGCGCCGTGGCCCAAGAGCATTTGGTCGGCTGTCAGAAAGCTGTCCCAATGATCAACGGTGACCTTGCGCTCGTGGGTTCAGGCACCGAGGATGGCGCTGCCCGCGGTGCCGCTGGCGTCTCTCGGGTTACCCCCGGTTGAACGGAAAGGTCGGATCGCCGAGCTCAAGCCCGCCCCGGGCCGTGACAGTGCCGGTGAAGCCGCGGTGGTCGGGGGCGACGACTAGGACGTCGCCCCCTCCACCTCCGCCTCCAGCATCGACCGAGCCTTTGCACGGGCCCTGGCCGTAGGGGCTGAAGAGCTTGGCGATGCAGGTGTCACCGCCGTTGGCCTCGAAGGGCCCGCTGCCGGTCAGGGTCTGGGCGTGGGCCTGAATGGTCCCGCCGGCGCCCGCTCCACCGCACTCGGCGAAGAACTGGAACGGGGACGTGATGATCGGCCCATTACCGTCCTGGCCGTCGGCGGCGATGGTGCCGGAGTTTTCCAGCGTGCCCACGGTGATGTCGAGCACCCCACCGCCGATCTCATTGGGCGCCACGTAGAAGTACACCTCGTTCTGCAGCTCACACCCCTCGCCCCCGCCGCCACCGGGCAGGGTCGGGTCATAGGGGTTGTCATAGGTGCTGCCGGCGACCGTGCCCGGTTCGCCGTCGAGCCCACCGAGGCCGGCATGGGAACCGCCGTTGTCGTACGGCGAGCCTGTCTGGCCCGGCGCCGTGGCCCCGTACGGGTCCCCTGCGGGCACCCGGTTACCGCCCTCGTAGCCGTGGCCGGACATGTCGATCCGGCCGGTCTGCTCGACGTCGATGTCCCCGGCGGTGACCGTCATCTTGGTGGTCCCGAGCGACGTGGTGAGCACGCCGTAGTCGCTGACGGTGATCTTGGCGAAGGTCAGGTCCGAGGCGAACACCCGGGCGCCGCTGGTGATGACCAGGTCCCGGTCGGGCGAGGACCAGCCCGACGGCATCGGGGTGCCGTCGGGCACCGGGTAGTCGCTGTTCGCCCCCCCGTCGATGATCAACGTCCCCCCCGACGTACCGCTGGGCGACGGCGGCGTCACGGTCGTGCCGGCCAGCACGTCGAAGAGCGCGCTCACCTGCACGGTGCCCTTGGCCCCGGCCGTAGCTTCCATCTCGTAGCTGCCCGGCCCGAGGTCGCTGCCCCCCACCTGGCCGGCGAAGGCCCAACTGTTGGCCCTCGCACTATCGCTGTGGGCGAACGAGCCCCTCGCCCCCGTCATGATCGTGCAGGGCTTGTGGGCCGAGCTGGCCGGGGCGGCCTTGACGCAGGTCTTGCCCTTGCGCGCACCTGGGGCTGTGCCAAAGACGCTGAAATGCGCCGCCCCCGCCGCGCGCTGGCCCGGTAGGAGAGCACCGTGCCGCCGCCCATGCCGAACCGAGACCGAAGGTGACCGCGGCGGGCCCGGCACGGTGCCGCGGCTTCTTGTGCACCGTTGGTGATCGCGGAAGCATGTCTTGCTAGCCTGCGGTGCGGTCGTTCTCAAGTGGAAGAGAGACTGGCTTATGGACGCGGTCGGAAGGCTCGTTGAAATGCGCCGTCGCCAGGCGGCACCGTACCTGCTCGAGCTGGACTTGACCCAACCCCTGCTCGAAGAGCGCCCCACTCACCCGCTCGGACGGCTGCAGAGGCGTAGGAGGGCGGTACTTCCCGCCGTGTTACAAGCCCTCCACGACGGCGCCACCGACCCAAAAGTATGCGGCTTGGTCGCCAAAGTTGGCGCCCAGCGCATGGGTTTCGCCCAGGCCCAGGACATCCGTTCCGCCGTGGCGGCCTTCCGAGCGGCGGGCAAACCAGCGGTGGCCTGGTCCGAGACCTTCGGAGAGCTGGCGGCGGCCAGCGTGGCCTACTACGTGGCGGCCGCGTTCGACCAGATCTGGCTACAACCCTCGGGCGAGGTCGGTTTCGTCGGGGTCACGGCCGGCTCCCTGTTCCTGGCCGAGGCCCTGGACAGGATCGGCGTCCGCCGCCAGTTCGAAGCCCGTCATGAGTACAAGAACGCCGCCAACATCTTCTTAGAGCGTTCGTTCACCGAGCCGCAACGAGAAGCCACCGGCCGGGTGGTGGCCTCGTTGTTCAACCAGGTAATGGCCGATGTCGCTGTTGGGCGCCGGCTCGACCAAGAAGCAGTCCGAAGCTTGGTCGACCGTGCCCCCCTCCCGGCCCGTGACGCGCACCAAGCGGGCCTAGTCGACCACCTCGGCTATCGGGACGAGGTCTACGCCGATACTCTTGGCCAGACCACCGCGGGCGCGCAGCTGCTCTTCGCCCACCGGTACCACCGGGAACAAACCCTCCCTCAACGCCTGAGGCGAGCGGTCAAGCGCCGACGTGGAGTGGTCGCCCTTGTTACCGGTAGTGGCACCATCCGCCTTGGGCTGAGCACGTACGGCCCCCCCTCGACTGCGGCTATGGGCTCGGACACGGTTGGTGCCGCGTTGCGGGCGGCTGGCCAGGACCCACGTGTAAAGGCGGTCGTGTTCCGCCTCAACAGCCCGGGTGGGTCCTACATCGCGTCTGACGCCATTTGGCGCGAGGTCGGCCGCGTGAAGGATGCCGGGAAACCAGTCGTCGTATCGATGGGAGACGTAGCCGCGTCCGGGGGCTACTTTGTCTCCGCCCCGGCCGACGCCATCGTGGCCCAGCCCGGCACCCTCACTGGCTCTATCGGGGTACTAGGAGGCAAAATGTCGTTTGCTAAGCTCCTCGACCGGCTAGGGATCGGGCACGATGCCATCGCCGAGGGCCGGCATGCCCGGATGATGTCGGCCCTCGACCAGTTCACGGATGAGGAGTACCAGAAGCTGTCCGGCTGGCTCGACCGGGTCTACGAAGACTTCGTGGCCAAGGTGGCGGCCGGCCGCGGCATGACGGTGCAGGCGGTCCACGAGGTGGCCAAAGGGCGGGTCTGGACCGGTGCCGACGCCCACGTCCGAGGCCTAGTCGATGAGCTTGGCGGTCTCGACCATGCCGCTGCCCTGGCCCGACGACGAGCGGGGTTGCCAGCCGACGCCGAGCTCGTAAGGATGCCACGGGCATCGCTGGCAAAGCGCTTGCGCCCGCCACGGTCCAGCGCAGACCTCGGGGCCGGGTTGGCCACCCTTGACCCGTGGGGACCGCTGACAGCTGTAGCCGCCCACCTCGGCTTGCCTTCAGCGGGCCCGCTCATCATGCCGCCCTCGGCACTCCGCCACAGGCTCTGACGCGGTGAACGGTCTGTGGACCGGCTGCAAGTGCCACCGAGCGGCACGGGACTGCACCAAGCACAGGAAGGTACTCTCGGGCGGCCGCAAGGCGTTACCAGTTCGTGCGCCCCTTGGTAGCCCTCGGTGCGGAGTGTGATCGTGTCGGTCCGGTCAGAACAGTCGGGACGTACTCCAGCAGTTGGGTTCGACCATCGAAGGTGCGGCTGCTGATCATGTCGAGGGCAACATCGGGATAGCCGTCGTAGATCCGCTCCCGGCCGCTGCTCCCGGTAATGACGGGAAAGACAACCACCCGGAAGCGGTCTGCGAGACCAGCCTTCAGGAGAGAGCGGCACAAGGTGACGCTACCGATGGAGCGCATCGGCTCGGAGCCGTTGTCCTTCATCTCCCGCACCGCCTCAACCGGATCCCGAGCCACGAGTTGGGTGTTCGCCCAGGAAAGGGGTTCGGTCAACGTGGTCGAAAACACGACCTTCGACATTCCCGCCAGGGCATCGGTGCCTGGCTCACCGTTGGCGGCGAACCCTGACATGACGCGGTAAGTCGTCGCGCCCATCAAGACCGTGTAGTTGGCTTCGGGCTGCTCTGCTAACCACGCGAGGTACTCGGGCCCTTCCAGCCCCCACCACCCCGGCCAGCCCTCAGCGGCCGCATAGCCATCGAGCGAAGTGATGAAGTCGATGAGAAGTTCTGGCATCGTTGTGTCCCTGTCTTTAGATCTCGGGAAGGGCTCCCAGTTTGGCTACCAAAAAGGTAACAACGGAGGATAGGACGTGCGCCGAGCGAAGAACTCATCGCCCATCTCGCCACTACCGCCGATGTCCTGGACCGGCCCTCAACGGCCTGCGGGTCTGTGAGGTGACCGGCGCCGACATCGAGGCCCCCGGCCTGGAGATGGGCACGCCTCTATCTTGTTATGATAGGGGGGCTGACGCCCTCGGTCAGCTACATCGGTGTAATGCCGTTTCCGGGCGTCGGTATCGACGGCTGCGGTGGCTTTGTGACAGCCTGATCGTATGGATCAAGGCGAGGCGTCGTTTGGGGGCTCGGTCGCTGACGGCTACCGCGAGTACCTCGAGCCGGTGATCTTCCGCCCATGGGCGGAACTGCTGGTCGACTTCGTAGGCGTTGAGCAAGGTCAGACGGTGCTTGACGTCGCTGCCGGCACCGGAGTCGTGTCGCATGCCGTGGCGGCCCGGTTACAAGCCGGCGGCAAGGTGATCGCGAGCGACGTCAGCGGGGCCATGCTCGCTCATGTGCCGGATGAGTTCCCCAGCGATCGGGTGCCCCTGCAAACAGTGGAACGCTCAGCAACGGCCCTCGATCTGCCCAGCGCTTGTGCGGACGTAGTGCTCTGCCAGCAGGGGCTCCAGTTCATGCCCGACAGGACCGGAGCGGCGAGAGAAATGCTGCGGGTGCTCCGCCCGGGCGGCAAGGCTGGCATCGCGGTGTGGTCGTCGTCACCGAGGGTCGAACCTTTCATCGTGTACGGCGAGGCGTTGCAGGCGCACCAGGTACCGGAGCCCTTCCCAAGCGCCTACGACTCGTCGAACCTCAGCATGGGCACCGAGGAAGTAGAACGTGTGCTGAGCGCCGCTGGGTTCGATGAGATCGTGGTTCGCATCGAGAGACTGGACCTGCAGTGGCCGAGCGTGCGCCACGCCGTCCGCGGGGTCTTCGGCACTCCCTACGGCCCCATCATTGAAGCCCTGGACAGCGCCACTCGTCAGTCGGTGCTTGCGCAGGTGCAACAGCGGATGTCGGCCGCTGATGACCAGGCGACCAGGCTCGTCAT
>JBKQUU010000147.1:0-16107 GCA_052325485.1 Acidimicrobiales bacterium
TGCTGGCCCATGGCGCAGCCGGCGTAAGGGGCCAGGTACTTGTAGGGCACCGGGTCAGACGCCGGGGCGTTGACGACGACCGTGTACTCCATGGCGCCGTGAGAGCGCAGGGTGTCGACTGTCTGGGCGACGGTCGAACCCTTTTGGCCGATGGCCACATAGATGCACTTAACGCCCTGGCCCGCCTGGTTGATTATGGTGTCGACGGCGATCGAGGTCTTGCCCGTCTTGCGGTCGCCGATTATCAGTTCGCGCTGGCCCCGCCCGATGGGGGTCATGGAGTCAATGGCTTTGATCCCGGTCTGGAGGGGTTCCTTTACGGGTTGGCGGGAGATGATCCCAGGAGCCTGGACCTCCAGTCGCCTGGTCTCGGTGGTCGTGATGGGGCCCAGGCCGTCAAGCGGACGGCCCAGGGTGTCCACCACCCGCCCGAGCAACGCATCGCCGACCGGTACCGACAGGATGCGTCCCGTGGCCCGAGCCAGCTGCCCTTCCTGGAGCGCGCCCGTCTCGCCGAGGATGACGGCGCCGATGGAGTCTTCATCGAGGTTGAGGGCCAGCGCGGCCACGCCTCCCTCGAGTTCGAGCAGCTCGTTGACGGCGACATTGGGCAGGCCCGTGATGCGGGCGATCCCGTCACCGATCTCGCGGATACGCCCGACCTCCTCGCTCGTCACCCCGGGCATGAAGTTCTCCAGGTTGCGCCGGAGGACTTCAGCGATATCGGCGGCGTTGATCTTCAGCTCAGCCATGCTTTCATGGGTCCTTTCAACTTCGGCCCGGGCCGGGCGGGGCCCCGTCGACGGCCGAGGTCGAGGGGGCGAAGAGAAGGCTCCGGGCCTGCTCGAGGCGGCGACGCAGGCTGGCGTCGAAGACCACGTCGCCGACGGAAGCAACGAAACCGCCCAGCAACCCGGGCTCAGTACTTACCCTCACGTCCACCTCGTAGCCGGCGAACCGCGTGAGGGCGGCCGCCAAGCGCGAACGCTGGGCCTCGGTCATCTCCACGGCCGAGCGCACGTCCGCCACCTGCCGGTGGGCCTCGCCGGCGACACGCTCGATCAGGGCTTCCAGGAGCACGGGGTAGTCACGGGGGCGGCCGATGCCGGCGGCATAAACGGCCAGGCGGACCGACGCCGGCATGGCCCGCCGGGCCAGAAGGTCGCGCACCACCGCCTGGCGTACGTGGGCCGGCACTTCCGCGGTGGTGAGCACCGTGTTGAGCTCATCACTGCCCCGGACGGTCCTCATGAAACGGAACAGCTCGTCCTCGACCTCTCCGAGGTGCCGCTCTCCCCGTACCTCGGAGAGCACGGCCGTGGCGTAGCCGTCCAGGCGCTGCGTGGCCGCCGTTCGCCCGAGCGGCCCCTCGTCCCTCAGCACCAGGCCGTCCCGTCGGGCCACAGCGGCGGCGGCGACCCCGGCGACGTCTTGGACGTAGTCCGCCGCCGGACCGCTCTGCACCGCGAAACTGAGCAGGTCGAGCGTAGGGCGGGACAACTTTTTGGCTAGCAGCTCCTGGATTATGGCCCTCCGGGCCACCGTCGGCGTATTTGAATTGGCCAAACCGAAGCGAAGGTCCCCTGACTGTTCGAGCAACCTGACGAAGGCCTCCAGCTCCTCCGCCACCGGCCCCACCTTGGCTCCCACGTCCTCGAGAACAGCGTCGGTGTAGCCCGCCACCAGCTCGTGCATCTAGCGACCAGCCCGCGTCGCCGAAGCGGGAACGGCCCCCGAGGAGCCGGCCCCCCCCGTGCTGGCCTGAGCCTCTACCTCTCCTATAGCCCGCTCGATGAGCTCCCCTTGGCCGACCAGGGAGATGCCTTCATCGAGCACCCGCTCCACCACGGCCACCACCAGGCCGGCGACCTGCGCCCGTAGCTCCTCGGCTACTCGGCGGGCCGACGCCTCGATGTCGGCGCTGGCCCGGCTGACCAGGCGTTCGTACTCCTCCTCGCCCTGTTTACGCAGCTGGTCCCGCAGCTGCTCGCCCACCCGGGCAGCCTCGTCTTTGAGCGCTCGCGCTTCGGCACGCCCCTGCTCGAGGAGCCGGTCGCGCTGCTCTTCCAGTTCGCTGGCCCGCTTGGCCGCCTCCGCGGCCTCGCCCAGGCTGCGCTCGATGGTCTGCTGGCGAGCCTCCATGGCGCGGTTTATGGGCGGGAGCACCCATTTGGACAGGGCCCACAGGACTATCAGGAAGATCGCCAGCTCGACGACAAAGGTCGGGCCGGGGACCAGGAAATTGGATGAGGCGACTAGCACCTGTCTGAAGCCCCTTTTGCCGCTCTAGCTCTTGCCCGTGGCGAGCACGAAGACGAACAACGCCGTGAAGGCGAGATTGATGAAGTACATGGCCTCGACGAGGCCGACGATGAGGAACATCGTCGAGTACAGCCGGCCCTGGACCTCGGGCTGGCGGGCGATGCCGGCGATCGTCTGGCTACCGGCGAGACCGTCACCGACGGCGGCGCCCACGGCGCCCCCACCCAGTGCCAGACCACCGCCGACGAAGGCGCCGGCCAGTTCGACGGCCTTCTCCATGCTTGCAGCCATTTAGTTCTCCTGTTCCGTTGTCATTTGCTGTTTTTGGCTCAGTGGCCCTCGGGCGCCACTGCGAACTGGTAATAAAGGATCGTCAGTAAGGCAAAAATGAACGCCTGAATGACGCCGATGAACATGTCGAAGAGCTTCCAGACCACGCTGAAGGCGATGGAAGCGGGAAAGAAATAAATCGGGATCGCCAGGAGGAGGGCGATCATGATGCCACCCGAAAACAGGTTGCCGAAAAGCCGCAACGCCAGGGTGACGGGTTTCATGAGCTCTTCGAGGACGCGGATCGGCGCCAACCAGCGTGGGGGGGCGAAAAACGATTTGATATAACCGCCCAAGCCCTTGGCTCTTATGCTCGCCCCGTTCGTCAAGACGAAGACGGTGGCCCCCAGGGCGTACGTCAGGTTGACGTCGGCCGTGGGTGATGGGAGGTAGTCGGTGTTGTGCCACAGCCCCGGGAACAGCTCGACCCAGTTGGCCGCCAGCACGAGCATGAAGATGGTGACGGCCAGGGGGACGACGTGGCGGTAGCGCTTGCCCAAACCGGTCTCGACCTGGTCGGAGACCCAGCCCACCACGACTTCCCAGAACAGCTGGACCTTGTTGGGGACACCAGAGGTGACCCTGCGCCGGAGATAGAAGCCGAGGCCGAGGACGGCCGCACAGGCGATCAAGGTGGTCCAAACCGTGTCGGCGTCGAAGGTGAGGCCGGCGACGCGCCACGTCACGTGGTCGCCGACGGGGATGTTTATAGCCAGCAGGCGCGGCGCCAGACCGCTAGCCATGAGCACGGCCAGTCTTTTTGGCCGGGGGCCCGCCCGGAGAGGCAGCGTCGCCCGGGCCCGGCGAGACGGTGCCGTCTACCCCGGGAGCGGGGCCCTCGACGCGCGGGGCGGTGACGGTGCCGGCCAGCTGGGCCCGCTGGTAACGCCACAGGGCGCCAAAGGCGTTGGCCATCAACAAGCCCTGAAAGGCGACCAGGCCACCCACCATCCCGAAGCCCATCGGACGGACTAGGAAAAGCAAGGCGAAGGCGATGATCGTCAGGGCGCCAAGCCGGGCCGCCACGCTACCGGCATAGGGCTTGCGGTCGAGATGACCGTCGGCGTTGCTGTAGCGCGCGGTGGAGATCTGGAAGAACCGGTGGTTGACCGTGGCCCCGGCCAGGCCCAGGACCACCCCCACGCCGGCCAAAGGCTGGTCCAGCAGCACGCCCGCGGCCAGCGCCACCACGGCCAGCGCCACGCAGGCCACGATCGTGCGCCGCACGATGACGTCGACGTAGAGGACGGGGAAATCTGTGAACATCAAGAGGGTCCCATCAGTGGCAAAACGTCGGCTTTGCGGCTCGACGCCTGCTCACAAGGCGCCCCCAATGATACATGGGTTGAGAGGCATGTAAGGACGGTCGGTGGGCGTGGCCGGGCGGGCGGCCGCCCGGGCACGGCCCCGGCGGTCAGCTTTTGTACCGGCGTAGCTCGGCCCGAGCACCCAGCACGCCGGCACCCGCCCCGGCCACCAGGCCGATCAGAAGGAAAAGGGGGAGGGTACCCAGCGCCGAGTCTACGAACCATCCGAGCACCCCCCCGGCGCCCAGGCACAGTGCGGCCAGCATGCCGATACCGGCGTACGCCATGGGCCCGGGGTAATTGCCCGCCTCCGGTCCCGACGCCGGGCCGTCGGGCTCGGGGGCGCTCATCGCCATGCCCACCGCATGTCGCGCCAACTAGCCATCCCAGCAGCACCTTACCGCTCGCGCCCACTCTGGCCAGGCTACGAAACACTCCCGTAACACGCAACTCCTCCGGCGGTCGTCCCCCGCCGGCCCAATTTGAGCCAGTACCCGATAGGGGCCATGGTCAACTCAATGTGAGCAAGTGCCCGGCATGCGCTGCGGCCCAATATGGGTCAGTGGTCGCCCAAGCTATGCCTGGGCGGCTCGACCGGGGCGCGGGGGCGGAGGACGCGCACGCGCGGCACCGCGGCCGGCGTGGGAGGCCCGGTGGCGGCTTTAGCCCCGTCCACATGACCGTTCGTCCTCGTCGCCCGCTTGACCGTGCTCACTGCATGCTTGCCTCCCGCCCCATTGCTCCCGGTGCTGCCCACTGCCGTGCCCGGGCCGGGCACGGGCTCGGTGTCCGCGTTGGCGGCGCTACCACGACCCCGGGGCGCGAAGAGCGTGTACAAGACGATCGACAGGGCGCCCACGGCGATGGGGGGGATCTCGTTGTGGGAATTGGTCACCCCGGGCCACAGGACGAGGCCCGAGAGCAACGCCGTCCACGCCCACAGGATGGTGACGGCGGCGCGGTGGCCGTGGCCTAGCCGCATGAGCCGGTGGTGCAGGTGGTTGAGGTCGGCCACCGCCGGGCTGGTCCTCTGGCCGGCGCGGCGCACTATGGCGAAAACGGTGTCCAGCATGGGGATGCCGAGGATGAAGAAGGGGATGATGATGGGCGCGAAGAAAAAGTACGTGCGCCCACTGAACTCGTAAGGGTCCTGACCTACCACCGATAGCGTCGAGGCGGCCACCAGCACTCCCAGGAGCATCGCCCCCGAGTCCCCCATGAAGATCTTGGCCGGGTAGAAGTTATGGGGCAGGAAGCCGACGCATAACCCGACCGCGATCACGGCGATGAGCGGCCCGGCGTTGCCGGGGGAAATATTGCCGACGTCGCCGAGTTGGTGCGCGTAGATGAAAAAAGCCCCCGCCCCGATGGCCACGATCCCCGCCGCCAGCCCGTCCAGGCCGTCTATGAAGTTGACCGAGTTGGCCATGACGGCCACCCACATGACCGTGGCCAGGACGGCGAGGTCGGGGCTCAGCACCACCGTCGTCTCGGCCAGCGGCACGTGGAAGAAGAGCATGTCGACGCCGAAGAAGTAGAGCACGGTCCCGGCCAGTACCTGCCCGGCGAGCTTGGCCGGCGGCGACATCTCCCGCAGGTCGTCGGACAGGCCGACCCCGAATATCACCGTCGCTCCCAGCACGACCCCCAACGGAGCTGAGCTACCTCGGAAAACCGCCCCGAAAGAAGGCATCTGGGACGCCACCGACATAGCCACCAGAAGTCCCAGGTACATCGCCGTCCCGCCCGCCGTAGGGGTGGGACGTTCGTGCACACGCCGTTCGTCTGGCATGACGAGAAGCGAATGGCGCTTCGCCAGGTGACGCACGACGAACGTCATCGACCACGTGGCCAGGGCAGCCACGACGAAGACGATGATGTACTCTCGGAAGCCGATCAAAAAATGGTTCTCCCAACGGTGGTACCGGGCCTCAGCGGCCCAGCGTCTCGCTCACGGGTAAGGCACGAACTTGGAGCAAAGCGTCGCCACCTCCTCACGCACCGCCGCTCGCACAAGTTCGTCGCCCGGAGCGGCCAGCACCCGCCTGACCAGCTCAGCGATCTCCACCATCTCCGGCTCCCGCATCCCCGTCGTGGTCACCGCGGCCGTGCCTATGCGCAGCCCGCTGGTTATAAAGGGGGACCTCGGGTCACCGGGGATCTGGTTGCGGTTAAGGGTGATGCCGGCCCGGTCAAGCGCCTCTTGGGCCACCTTGCCCGTGAGGTCGGGGTCAAAGCTGCGCAGGTCCACCAGCATCAGATGATTGTCGGTACCGCCCGAGACGATGCGGAAGCCCTGGGCCGCCAGTGCGCCGGCCAAGGCCCGGGCGTTGGTCACGATCTGCGCCGCGTACTGCTTGAACTCCGGCTGCATGGCCTCGTGGAAAGCGACGGCCTTGGCGGCGATGACGTGTTCCAGGGGCCCGCCCTGCAGACCGGGGAAAACCGCCTTGTCGATGACCTGGGCCAAGCCCTCCCGGCACACGATGCACCCGCCACGAGGCCCACGCAGCGTCTTATGGGTGGTGAAGGTGACGATGTCCGAGAACGGCACGGGGTTGGGATGAGCGCCTCCGGCCACCAACCCGGCAATGTGGGCGGCGTCGAACATAAGCAGTGCGCCCACGGAATCGGCGATCCGTCGCAATGGCTCGGGCTCGATCACGCGGGGGTACGCCGTGGCGCCGGCGACGATCAGTTTGGGCCGGTGAAGCTGGGCCAGGTCCGCCAAGGCATCGAAGTCGATGCGCTCGTCGCTCTCGCTCACCCCGTAGCCCACGAAGTGGTAGAGGCGCCCGCTGGCATTGACCGGCGAACCGTGGGTCAGGTGACCGCCCTGGTCCAGGCGCATGCCCAGCACGGTGTCGCCCGGCTCGAGCACGGCCAGGTAGGCGGCCAGGTTGGCGTTGGCGCCCGAGTGGGGTTGGACATTGGCGTGGTCGGCTCCAAAGAGCTGGCACGCCCGCCGTCGGGCGAGGTCCTCGGCCCGGTCGACGACCGAGTTACCTCCGTAGTAGCGCTTGCCCGGGTACCCCTCTGAGTACTTGTTCGTCAGCACCGAGCCGGTGGCGGCCATCACCTCCCGGGAGGCGAAGTTCTCCGAGGCGATCAGCTGGAGGGTGGTGTTCTGGCGCTCTTTTTCGTCCGCGATGATGGCGAAAAGCTCATTGTCGGCCTGCACCACCACGAGCCTACCCTTGGACCACCCCCAAGGACCAACGTCGGACGCCCGCGGGCCTGACGGTCCGGGGCTGGTCCCGCCGCCCCCCCGGGGGCGGCACGGGAGCGTTCGCTCAGGCGAGGGCGGCGAGGATCTCGACCACTGATATCTGGCCTTCCCGCAGCACCTTTGGCGCTCCCCCGGTACAGTCCACGACGCTGGAGGGCAATCGGTCGCACGTCCCACCGTCGAGCACCAGGGCGATCTCCGCCCCGAAGGACCTGGCCACCTCTTCAGCCGTGGTTATGGCGGGCAGGCCGTGGCGGTTGGCACTGGTGGTGGCGATCGGCCCCATCTTGGCGCAGATGGCGAGCGGTACGGGGTGGGCGGGGCAGCGCAGGCCTATCGTGGCGTCCTCCTCGCCGAGGTCGGCGTCGAGGTCGGGCCGTCGGGGCAGGACCAGGGTGAGGGGCCCGGGCCAATAAAGTTGCATTAGGCGGCGGCCCTCCGGCGGCACGGCCGTGCACAGCGAAAGAGCTTGCTCCTCACCGGCCACCAGCACCGGTAGCTCCACTCGGCGTGGCCTGCCCTTGAGGCGGAAGAGGCGGTCGGCAGCACCCGTATGGAAAGGGTCGGCGGCCAGGCCATAGACCGTGTCCGTCGGCATAGCCACTATGTCGCCGCCCGTAAGCGCGTCCACGGCCAGGGCGACCGCAGTCGTCGGAGGCGGGTCACCACGGGCACCGACAGTGGGCATGCACCATCAACGCTACCCCCGGGGCGAGCCAAGATGGCCTCGCCCCGGGCCTGCGGTCAGGTGCCGCGGCGGGCCACGAGCACCCGCGGCCGGCCTGTCAGGTCCGGTTTGACAAAGACCTCCTCGAACCCGGCCGAGTACGCCAAGTGCACCGCCGCCCGGTCCTGGTGGGAGGCGATCTCGGCGACTAACGCGGCCCGGGCACCGAGCCAGGCCGGAGCTTCGGCGGTTATCACTTTCAACGCTTCGAGCCCGCTCGGCCCGGCGACCAGCGCCTGGAGCGGCTCCCATCCGGAAACCTCGCCAGGCAATGACGCCAGCTCGCTCTCGGATATGTAGGGAGGATTGGTCACGGCCAGGTCGAGCGTGCCCTTGAGCCCCGCGGGCAGGGCGTGCCACCAGCTCCCCTGCACGAGCCGGGCCCTGCCGGCCGCTTTGGTCCCCAAGCCCGTCAGGTTGGCTGAAGCCACCGCCAGAGCATCCTCGGACAGGTCGGTCGCCCAGACTTCAGCCCCGGCGCACTCGGTGACGATAGACAGAGCGATAGCACCCGACCCGGTGCCCAGGTCGACGACCAGAGGGTGCCCCGCCAGCCGGGCCAGCTCCCCCAGAGCCACCTCTACGACCACTTCGGTTTCGGGCCGGGGTATCAGGACGCGGCCGTCCACCATGAGGTCGAGCCGGCGAAAGGCCCAGTGCCCGAGGACGTACTGCACCGGCTCGCCCGCCGCTCGACGGGCCAGCATCGAACGGAAGACCCCTTCGGCCCGGGCCGGCGCCGGCTCGTCCAGCACCACCGGCCAGGCGCCACCGGAAGCCTCCTCCACGAACCACCGGGCCGCTTGCCGGTCAGCGAGGCGCTCCAGCGCCTCCAAGTAGAGGTGGCGCCAGGTCACCCAGGACCGTTGGTACCGGCGAGCTGGCTGGCCCGCTCGTCGGCCAGTAAGGCATCGACGATCTCGTCCAGTTCGCCCAAAAGCACCCGGTCCAATTTGTAGAGGGTGAGACCGATGCGGTGGTCGGTGACACGGTTTTCTTTATAATTGTACGTCCGTATTTTTTCCGAGCGCCCTCCGCCCCCGACCTGGCTGCGGCGGGCCTTGGACAGTTCAGCTGACTGGCGGTCCTGTTCGGCCTTCAGTAGCCGGGCCCTCAAGACCTGCATGGCCTTGGCCCGGTTTTGTATCTGGCTCTTCTCGTCCTGCATGGAGACGACGATGCCTGTGGGCAGGTGGGTGACCCGCACGGCCGAGTCGGTGGTGTTGACCGATTGGCCACCTGGCCCGGTGGAGCGGTAAACATCCACCCTCAGGTCCTTTTCTTCGATCTGGACCTCCAGTTCGCGCGCTTCGGGCAGGACGGTGACGGTCGCCGACGATGTGTGCACCCTGCCCTGGGACTCAGTGACAGGGACCCGCTGCACCCGGTGGGGGCCGCCCTCGTGCTTGAGGCGCGCCCACGCTTCGGGGCCTTTTACTACAAAGGTCACTTCGTTGACCCCGCCCATGGGCGAGGGATCGGCCGACAAAACTTCGGTCTTCAGCCCCACCCTCTCGGTGTAACGCAGGTACATCTCCTGGAGGTCCCGGGCGAAGAGGTTGGCTTCCTCGCCCCCTTCGGCCCCTCTGATCTCGACGATCACATTGCGACCGTCGTTTGGGTCCCTCGGGAGCAAAAGGACCTTCAGCTCGTCCTCGACCGCGGCCACCTTCTTCTCGGCCTGGGCGATCTCGTTGTTCACTATTTCCCGGTCGTCGCCCTCGGCGCCTACAAAGAGGTCGCGCGCCACCTCCAGGTCGGCCTCGGCGGCCTGGTAAGACCGGTAGGCGCCAACGATCGGCTCGAGCTCGTGCTGGCGACGCGATACTTCCCTCAGCTTGCGCTGGTCCGCTATTACGACCGGGTCGGAAAGTTGTGAAAGGACGACCTCGTACTCGCTGACGAGGTCGTCCAGCCTTTCGAACACTTAGCGCCCGGCGCCCGACCTCGCGCCGCGCCGGCCATAGCGACGCTCGAAGCGTTCGACCCGCCCGCCGGTGTCGACGAGCTTCTGCTTGCCCGTGAAGAACGGGTGGCACTCGTTGCACAACTCTGAGCGCAGCTCCGGCTTGGTCGAACGGGTGCTGAAGGTGTTGCCACAGGAACAAACGACCTTGGCCTGGACGTACTCGGGATGGGTGTCGGCTTTCATGGCGTCCTCCAGACTAGCTAGATCGCAGGGGCCGGGGTCTTGGCGATCTCGGCCAGGAACTGCTCGTTGCTCCGAGTAGAACGGATCTTGTCGACCAGTAATTCCAGGCCGGCCGCGGCGTTGCCATCAGAGGCCAGGGCGTTGAGCACCCGGCGGAGCTTCCAGACCTGCTG
Source organism: Acidimicrobiales bacterium (assembly GCA_052325485.1). Lineage (GTDB taxonomy): Bacteria > Actinomycetota > Acidimicrobiia > Acidimicrobiales > Palsa-688 > Fen-671. Next base: position 10,181 of record JBKQUU010000147.1, read on the forward strand.
GAGCTGGTTACGGTCGAAAAGCAGCTCTTCGTGGCGGGTCGAAGAGGCATTGACGTCCAGGGCCGGGTAGATGCGCCGTTCCGCCAGCTTGCGGTCCAGGCGCAGCTCCATGTTGCCGGTGCCCTTGAACTCCTCGAAGATCACTTCGTCCATCCGGCTGCCCGTCTCCACCAAAGCCGTCGCCAGGATGGTCAGCGACCCACCTTCTTCGATGTTGCGGGCGCTGCCGAAGAACTTCTTAGGCGGGTACAGGGCGCCGGTGTCGATGCCGCCGGACATGATCCGGCCTGTGGCCGGCTGGGCCAGGTTGTACGCCCGGGCTAGGCGGGTGATGCCGTCGAGCACGATGACCACGTCCCGCCCCGCTTCGACAAGGCGCTTGGCCCGCTCGATGGCGAGCTCGGAAACCTGAGTGTGCTCGTCCGCGGGCCGGTCGAAGGTGGAAGCAATAACTTCGCCCTTCACCGACCGGCGCATGTCCGTGACCTCTTCCGGGCGCTCGTCGACGAGCAGGACCATCAGGTGCACGTCGGGATTGTTGGCCTCGATGGAATGGGCGATCTGTTTCAGGACAGTCGTCTTGCCCGCTTTCGGCGGAGAAACGATGAGCCCCCGCTGGCCCTTGCCTATGGGCGAGACGAGGTCCACTATCCGGGCTGTCACATTGCCCGGCTCCCCCGGGACCTCGAGGCTCAACTTGTCGTCGGGGAAGAGGGGGGTGAGGCTCTCGAACTTCGGGCGGTTGCGGGCGTCGTCGGGCGGTAGGCCAGCCACGGCTTCGACCTTGACCAGCGCCGGGTACTTTTCATTGTTGGCGGCAGGCCGGAAGGAGCCTTCGACCAGGTCGCCCTTGCGCAACCCGTAGCGGCGGACCTGGGTTATCGAGACATAGACGTCCGTGGAACTGGCCAGGTAGCCGTTGGTGCGCAAGAACCCGTAGCCCTCCTCGCGCAAGTCCAAAAGCCCCGAGACCTGCACAAGCTCGCCCGTGTAGGGAACTTCAGCCACCTGGGCGGTGAACTCCCGCTCGGGAGCGCGGGGCGCCTTTTCCCGGTTGCGCCGCCTCCGGCGCCGGCTGTTGCCCAAGCCCGGGTCCAGGTCGTGGCGCGGCTGGCGGCCCTGGTCGGACCGCTGGAAGCCCCCCGGGCTGTCCCCCGGCTGGTTGTCCCCCGGGCCGCCTGAAGCCCGGTCGGTGGCCGCCGGCGCATGGCCAGGCTGGTTGCCGTTGCCGTTGCCGGCGGGGGCGGGCGGGGACGGCTCCAACTGGTCGGCGCCGGCTTGGGGCGCGTGACCGTTGGCGCTGGTCGTACTGGCCAGTTCCAGCTGCGTGGCGCCCTCGGCGACCGGGCCCGGTTCGGAGCCGGCCGCCGGCTTGCGGGCACGGGGCCGTCGCGGCTTGTCCGTCGCCGCTGCCGCATCTGCCTCTACGCCTGTGACCTGGAGTATGTGTGAGACCAGGTCCGCCTTCTTGGTACGGGCCGCCGGGGATGTCCCCAGGGCCACGGCGATGGCGAAGAGCTCGTCCCGCTCCTTTGCCTCAAGCACGGAACGCTCGAGCTGCACGTCGCTCATTGACTACCTCTGTAGTGGTGTGAGTATTTGAATAATTGTTTCGTCAGACCGGCACCAGATTTAAGACTGGACAGGCTTTCCTGAGCCTTGGGCCATCGCCGTTCGTCTTGCGGACTTGGCCACTGGTGACGGCCCGGAAGAACCCGCTCCGGATGAGGACCCGCTCATGCCAACGCCGAGCCGGGCAGGACCCATAGTACCAGGCCCGCACCCTTCGCGCCAGGAACCCCCGGGCTCTACAGGGCGAGCTCCTCCATCACTGCGGAGAGGTCGGCGTCGACCGCCTTCGGCACAGCGATCTGGCCGATCGCCACGTCCGGATCCTTCAAGCCGTGGCCAGTCAGGACGCAGACGACCCTGGACCCGGCCGGGGCGCCTACCTTGAGCAAGCCGGCGACCGAAGCGGCCGAGGCCGGCTCGCAGAACACGGACTCCTCTTTGGCCAGGAACCGGTAGGCCTCCAGGATGGCGTCGTCGGTCACGGCCTCGATCAGCCCTCCGGACTCCGAGGCGGCAGCACTGGCGCCGTACCAGGACGCGGGTTTGCCGATCCTTATGGCCGTAGCGATGGTTTCCGGTTTTTCCACCGGGTAGCCCAGCACGATCGGAGCGGCACCGGCGGCCTGGAACCCCAACATGCGCGGCAGGCGCTTGAGTTTGCCGGCATCCTGGTACTCCCGGTACCCCTTCCAGTAGGCGGTGATGTTGCCGGCGTTACCGACCGGCATGCAGTGGACGTCGGGGCCATCACCCAGCACGTCGACCACCTCGAAAGCGCCCGTCTTCTGACCTTCGATCCGGTAAGGGTTTATGGAGTTGACCACCGTCACCGGTTCTTTTTCCGCCAGCTCACGCACCAGCGCCAGGGCGCGGTCGAAATTTCCCCTTACCTGGACCACCCGGGCGCCGTGGACCAGGGCTTGGGCGAGCTTACCCAGCGCGATGTAGCCGTCGGGGATCAGCACCGCACAGGTCAGCCCGGCCCGGGCGGCATAAGCGGCGGCCGACGCCGAGGTGTTGCCGGTCGACCCGCACACCACCGCCTTGGCCCCCTCTTCGACGGCTTTGGAGATGGCCACGGTCATGCCCCGGTCCTTGAACGACCCGGTCGGGTTGGCCCCTTCCACCTTGAGCCACACCCGGGCCCCGACGCGTTCGGACAACCGGGGAGCGCTCAGCAGCGGCGTGCCCCCTTCGAGCAGGCTGACGACGGGTGTCTTCGCCCCTACCGGGAGGTAGTCGCGGTACTCCTCGATGACGCCGCGCCAGGTCGCCCGGGCGTTCAAGGGCCTACGACCCGCACCAGGCTGCCGATGCGCCGGACGGTGTCGAGCCGGCGCAGTTCGTGCAGGCATGCTTGCATGTCCCGTTCGAAGGCGGGGTGCGTGACAAAGACCAGATGGGCCTCGGCCTCCTGGGCCGGGTCGCAGCCGGCGGGCCCGGGCCCGCCGGCCTCGGGCTCAGGAGCGTCCTGCTCCATGGAGCGCACGGACACGCGGTGGCGGCCCAGCGCTCCGGCAATGGCCGCCAGGACCCCGGGCCGGTCGGCGACGAACAGGCTCAGGTAGTACGCGCAACGCAGGTCGTCGATGGGCCGGATGGGCACGTCGCGCAGCTCCAGCTTCCGGGCCACCCCCTTCACCGTCAGGTTGTGAGCGGCGTCGACCAGGTCACCGAGCACGGCGCTGGCCGTGGGTGGGCCCCCGGCACCTCTGCCTAGCAGCATGAGCTGGCCGACGGCGTCGCCCTCGATGAAAACAGCATTGAAGGAGTCGCTCACCGAGGCCAACGGGTGCGCCTGGGGGACCATGGCCGGGTGGACCCGCACGCCGAGGGCGCCGTCCGCGCCGGCCTCCACCACGGCCAGCAGCTTGATGACAAAGCCGAGCCGCCGGGCCGCCACGATGTCCTGGCCACTGACGTGCGAAATGCCCTCTCGGTAGACGTCGCCCGCCACCACCTTGGCCCCGAACGCCACATTGGCCAGGATCGCCGCTTTGGCGGCGGCGTCGTAACCCTCGACGTCGGCCGTCGGGTCGCGCTCGGCAAAGCCGAGGCCCTGAGCTTCGGCCAGGGCCTCCTGGTAGGTGGCACCCGAAGCGGCCATGCGGGTGAGGATGTAGTTAGTCGTGCCGTTGACGATGCCCATCACCCGGTGGATGCGTTCGCCTGCCAGTGACTCTCGCAGGGCGCGGATGAGCGGTACCCCCCCGGCCACCGACGCCTCGAACAACAGGTCGACGCCCGCCGCGCTGGCGGCCTCCCACAGCTCGCCCCCGTGGTTGGCCAGCAGTTCTTTGTTGGCGCTGACGACCGGCTTGCCGCTGCGCAAAGCCTCGAGCACCAGGTCACGAGCAGGGGATATGCCCCCCATCACCTCGACCACAACGTCGATGGCCGGGTCTCGGACGACCCCGAAGGCATCCGTGGTGATGAGGCGCTCCACGCCCGGCACATCGCGTTCTTTGCTGGCCGAACGCACGGCGACCTTGACGAGCTCGAGCGCCACCCCCGTCCGCTCGGCGACCCGCCCGGCGTCGGTGAGCAGCAGGCGAGCCAGGGCGCTGCCCACATTGCCACAGCCGAGCAGACCGACCCGTACAGTGGGCCGGCCCAGAGTGCCGCCGGCGACGTCCTCGGGGCCGTGAGGGAGCAGGGGCGTGCCAGTAGCTTCAGTGCCGTTCGCTTCTATGGATGGGCAGGCTAGCCACGGGGGCGGGCCCTTGGCCAGGAAGGTACGGGGGAGGCCTGGTTACATGTCCCGGGCCAGCAGGTCTTCGTGAGTCTCTCGCCGGACCACCACCCGGTGCCGGCCCTCTTTGACGAAAACCACTGGCGGGCGGGGCACCTTGTTGTAGTTGGACGCCATCGAATACCCGTAAGCGCCGGTAACCGGAGTGGCCAGGACGTCGCCCAGCCTCAGGTCATCGGGCACACAGGCGTCGCGGACGACGACGTCTCCCGACTCGCAATGCTTCCCCACCACGGTGACCACCCGGGCCCGAGGGGCGGTGACCTCCCGGGGCAGGAAGGCCTCGTACCCCGAGCCGTACAGCACGGGTCGCGGGTTGTCGCTCATGCCCCCGTCGACGCTCACATAGGTCCGCAAACCGGGCAGCCGCTTGATGGTGCCGGTGGTGTAGCACGTCACCGCGGCGGTGGCCACGATGGACCGGCCCGGCTCGGCACTGAGCACCACCTGGTCGGCAATGCCAGCGGCGGCCGCGGCTCGGCGCAGGACCTGTGCCCATTCGGTGATGGACGGCGCTGTCTCCCCTGTGACGTAGGCGATGCCAAGGCCGCCGCCGATGCACAGTTCTTCCAGCTCCAGCGGGTTGAAAAAGGGCCCCAGCAGCGCCAGGGCGCGTTCGAAGGCCTCCAGGGCGAAAATCTGGGAGCCGATGTGGGCATGCACGCCGACCAGGCGCACGCCTGAGCTCGGGTGGCGTAGCAGCTCCACCGCCCTGGCCGCGTCCCCCGACGCCAGCCCGAAACCGAACTTGGAATCGTCCTGGCCCGTCATGACGTACTCGTGGGTGTGAGCCTCGACGCCGGGAGTGACCCGTACCAGCACGTTCGGGAACGGCCCGGCACCGTTCCTCCGCCCGGTGAGCAGGCTCAGGCGGTCGATCTCGTCGAAGGAGTCGACGACGATCCGGCCAATGCCGGCCTCCAGCGCCGCTTCCAGCTCGGCCACCGACTTGTTGTTCCCATGCAGCACCAGGCGCTCTCCCGGTACACCGGCAGCCAGGGCAACGGCGAGCTCCCCACCCGTCGAGACATCGATGCAGCAGCCTTCCTCGTGGGCCAGAGCGGCCATCGCTTTGCACAAGAAGGCCTTGGAGGCATAGGCGACCCGAGGACCGAAGGCCTGCCTCGCCTCGCGGCAGCGCCGGCGGAGGTGTTCCTCGTCGTAGACGAACGCCGGGGTGCCCACCTCTTCGACCAGGTCCAGGACGTCCACGCCGCCGATCCGCAGCCGCCCGCGGCTGTCCGCCTCAGCTGTCTCCGGCAGGAGATGCCACGGCAAGGGGCCGTGACGGCCGGGGGCGGTGGGACCGGCGGGAGAGGGCCGGGCCCCGAGGTGGGCGGGGAGGGGGTCAGAGATCATCGGTACCCATGGTGGCAGGCCGGGAGCTGCGGGCGCGGTGCACCACTATGCTGGTCCATTGGCCCTCGTAGCTCAGGGGATAGAGCACCGGCCTCCGGAGCCGGTGGCGCAGGTTCGAATCCTGCCGGGGGCACCAGGACGTCTTCACATTTCAATGCTTTCCATGTTTACATTTGGTGGCTAGGGATGGACAAGGACGTCAAGGATGGGCCTCACCGTGCGGCGAGGGCGTGAGGCACCCCGT
>JBKQUU010000148.1:0-5341 GCA_052325485.1 Acidimicrobiales bacterium
CTTCGGGGAGCAGCACGTCCTGGGCCGGGTTGGCCCTGACTCGGTGTTGGCGCAGCGCGTAGCGGCACACCTGGTTGAGGTAGTCCCAGGTGTGGTCGATCGTGCTGGTGGCGTAGCCGGCCTCCCCCATCTCGGCGAAGAGCCGCTCGATCCGGACGGTCTGGGTGCGGTCCACCCACAATGGCCCGAGCGCCGGCCGCACGTGCCCCTTGAGGAGCCGGTTGGCGTTGTCGATCGTGGCATCGGACTTCGTGCGGGCATGCCGCGTCCGCCCGCCCGGCGTTGCGCTGGGGCAGCCGGCACCGAGCCAGGTGTCCAGCACCTCGTTGAAGGTCGCCATACGCTCGCGGCGCGGCGACGGCTCGCCGCCCGCGGCCCGCAGCGCCAGCAGCTCGTTCAGGTCGCCTTCGGCGTCGGCCTTGTCGACCCGCTCGACTTTTCTACGAGAACCATCAGGGAAGCGGGCCCAGGCCATCCAGCGCTGCTTGCCCTCGTTCCACCTGACCTGGTGGAGGCGACCGGGATCGAACCGGCTACCTCTTGCATGCCATCCGCTCCCGGGCCGTCCGCCCCTGTCCGTACACGTACTCTGAGCTGCACTTTTGTCCTGGCGACGACCGCCGCCGACCGCCTCGGTCCGTGCCCGTGGCTGCCAACTTGGCTGCCAAAACTACAAATTCAAAATCGCGCCTAATCATGTGCACGCCGTTACCGGGTCGACAAATCCATAAATAATTGCGGCTTGATCCGATGAAATTCGCCGACCAATTTGACGCCGCAAGGCGGCGGCGTTGAGATGGCCCGGGCAGCACCGATGCGCCATCGGGACACGCACCCGCGGGTCGGCTCCGCACCTCGCCGTGGAACGGTTCAGGAAGCTCTACTGTGGCCCGAGCCACGCCGGCGCGAGCGGTCAGAAGACCCGATCGCAACCCGTCCAACCCGCTCCCGAAGGGCCCGACCAGGATGTTGGAGTCCTCTCAGAGACCGTCCGATTGCGCCTCCAACGAGGCCGGAACGACCCGAACTCGCCGAGCAGCCCGGTAGAGCAGTTCGCCCACATCATCGCTCTTAGATATACATCGCTTCTGCGTCGATGTATACTCATAACCGATGTATACCGAAGACCAGGAGTTCGGTGCCGAGCGAAGGCTCCTTAACGCGCTCCGAGCCGTGCTGCCGGCTCAGGCCAGCCCCGTGGCGGTCGTCGGGTCCGAGGGTGCGGTCGTCCACGTCCGAGCAGGTCAGCATCACTTACTGGCAAAGTGGGTCGGGCGCGCTGGGCTCCGTGAAGTACGCGATGTCCTCGGCCTGCGCCTCAAACCGGACATAATCATCGGCTCCAGTATCTCGTTGGCGGGGAGACAAGAGGCATCGCGCAGTGGCACCGGTTGGGTAGACGAATCGGGCGCGGCCGAAATCGTGGCCGGCACCATCCTGGTGTCCCGCACAGGCCGGCTCGTGTCTAAGGCTGCCCCGCCGGCCCGCTGGACGCCTGTCGTCGCAAGTGTCGCGGAGGCCTTGCTGTGCGGGGTCAAGCCGACGACGTCCGCCACCGCAGCAGCCACGGGGCACTCGATCAGCTCAACTGCGTACGCCCTCTACGTGCTGGCTGACCTCGGCCTGCTGCGCGCAGACAGACCCCGCGGTCCTCGGTCGGGACGGCAAGTGGCGGACCCCGTCCGCTTGCTAGCCCAGTACGCCGAGGCGGCGCCTCTTCTGCGACCAAAGGCCGAGCTGCGTTGCGGTGTCATTTGGCGAGAGCCGACATTGGTTCTCGCCCACTTCGGCGAGCAGATGGGAGAGCAAGGAACGACCTGGGCTGCGACCGGATCCCTGGCTTCCACGGTTCTCGCCCCGTACCTCACCGACATCGGGGAGGGCGAGGTGTACGTCGACGCGGCGACCATGCCGGAAGTCATCAATATCGCCCGCAAAGCACGGCTGGAGCCAATGGAGGGCGGTCGCCTAGTGCTTCGGCCCTTCCCGACCAACGCGTCCATGCTTCTTGCATCCGACGTCGACGGCATTAGGGTAGCGCCCTGGCCTCGGGTCTACGCCGACCTACGCCCTGTGGGCGTGCGTGGCGAAGAGGCCGCGGAGCACTTGCGAGAGACCGTCGGTGCCTGAAGGCCCCGTGCGGTCGCGGCTCGCTCGGCAGGCGGCCGAGCAGGCGCTCGTGCGCGTCGTGCACCATTACGGTGGCACCCCGGGCTTCGTGCTCCTTGGCGGCCTCGTGCCCGAACTGCTTTGCAGTGGGAGCCCGGTACGCCACGCGGGGACCGTGGACGTAGACGTACAGGTGAACCTCGAAGTGTCTGCCAGTTCCACCAACGCTGCGCGTCTCGAGCAAGCCTTGCTGAACGCCGAGTTCGAAGTCGACTCGGAGCTCGCCTGGAGATGGCACTCGGAGATTGGTGGGGCTCGCGTGGTGGTCAAGTTCGAGCTGCTGGCAGACCTCGACGACGAGCCCGCGGACCGAGTTCTCCACTTCGATAACTGTCAGGCCCTCGGAGCCGTGAACTTGCGAGGTACCGGGTTCGCCGCTCTCGATTTCGAGCCGAAGACGTTGTCGGCGAAGCTCGGCGGAGTGGAGCTCACCGGCAAGGTCAACGTAGCCGGCCTCGCCGGCTTCCTCCTGGCCAAGGCCCACGCTGCCTACAGTCGGCGCCAAGAGAAAGATTGGTACGACATAGCGTTTGTGCTCCTCCACAACGATGCTGGCGGGCCCGAGATGGCTGCCAGGCTGACAAGGGAACGGTTCGGCAGCAAGCTGGTCGGCTCCACTGAGACCGCTCTCGACGACCTACTCGCCAACTTCGCCGATCCCACCTCTCAAGGCCCCAGGGCTTACGCCTCGCAGACGGTGATCGACGCGCCTGGGTCCAGTCAGGCGCAGCTGCTGGCCGACGCGATCCTGGCCGTGCACACCTTCTACGCCGGCCTCTTCGCTCCTTGAGAACTTACGCGCCCCTTGTGCCAAATGGCCCAGGTCGTTTGGCTGCTGACGCCGTCCACAGTTCTCGAGAAGCTGCCTCGAGGTCCTCAGGCAGCTCGTCGAGCGATGTCTTTGGTTGCCCAACTACCAGCTCGCCGCACTAAAGCTGGGCACGGACCAGGTACCGTTGTCGACAAGGGGGAGCTTTGAGCCCAGCACGCAAACCGGACCGCGACCTTGACAGCCTCATCGATGAGATTACGGTCGACTGTAACGACGAGTACGAACAGCTCACGGGCTTCGAGGTCGCCTTCGACGAGGACGCCAACTTCCCGTGTTCAGGAAAAGTTGTAGGCGAGGAGGTCGAAGTGCTCTCCGTAGCCATCAAGGACTACCGGCGTGAACTTATTGCCACCTGCAAACGCGGTGGCCGCCGTTACGACATCGCGCTGCTCGACGTCGACCTTCGCGCAGACGCAGCCACGTCACGGCTTCTCGCTGCCTACCGGCGCTGGCTAGGGTGCTGAGGCACCCCTGCACCCTTGGCTCGAGGGGACGGCACAATGGAACTAGACGAACAAAACGAATACATGTACACTTGAGTCGTCTAGGAGGAGCGCTGATGGATGCCGCGGACCTGAGACAAGAAACCTACTTACCAGAGTCAGGCAGTCGCGAGCTGGCAAAGGTTCACGAGTTCCTGGTCGACCACGAAACAACCGGACGAGGCGAGATCTCGCCGCGCTTCCTACTTGTCGGACCGGGCGCCGGGGATCGGGTTGAGATCCCCGCCGAAGTCTACGGTGTCCTTCGCCAGGTGATCGAAGCCATGAGCCGGGGCTTGGCAGTGACTGTGGTACCCCAAACGCAGACCCTTACCACCCAGCAGGCCGCTGAGCTACTTGGTGTCAGCCGCCCGACGCTCATCAGGCTCTTGGAGAGGGGGCAGATCCCGTTTGAGAAAGCAGGCTCCCATCGCCGGGTACTGCTCCGAAGTGTTCTTGCCTACAGAAACGAACGACGAGAGCAGCAGTACGAAGCCCTCGACGCGACTTCGATTGACATCGACGAAGAACAGGACATCGAGTCGGTGCTCGCGTCATTGCGCGAAGCACGTCACAAGGTCGCCAGTCAGCGACGTTCATCCTCACCGCGGTCCGCCTAGCCCTGCCAGGCTTGGCCAGTGCTCACGGCGCTCCTCGATACCTGCTTACTGCGGCCAAGCTTGCAGCGAGACTTTCTCCTCTCACTCGCCGCCGAGAAACCCGTACCGCCTCCTTTGGAGTTCGGCCATTCTCGCCAGGCTTGAGTACCACGAGGAAAGAAAGCTACTGAACACGGGCATCCCAGAGGCGGCCGCCCGTAGCCGCGCCCAGTTCCTCATCTCCGAAATGCGTCGCGGCCTCGACGACACCGAAGTTGAAGGCAGGGAGGCCCCTCGAGGGAAGTTATGGCTTTCCGGGCCCCGATGACGAACACGTCGTCGCGGCAGCGGTTATTGGAGGAGCAGGTGCAATAGTCACCGCTAACTTCGCTGACTTCCCACCTGAGCGCCTCCCTTCAGCGCTTCGGTACCCTGGCCGAGCGGTACGACCTGGACGGAGCGGTTGACCTTCTCTGGCAGGCTAACGATGTGTAGAGCGTGGCTGCCTGAGGGACTGCGTGCCGGCGCGGGCCACTAAGGACCCCTATCTACGGTCGAAAACTGGCACCCCTCTCCCGAAAACTCGCTTTCGCGGTTTGGGTGTGCATTCCGACCGGGCCTGGCCGGCACCGGCCGAAATGGGGGGGTAACACCATCCGGCGGAAATATGACATCAGCTCTTCCCGAAGGGCTCATTATCGCTGACCCCTCCTGCCGCCAACGAGGAGGAATAATTCTGAAGACGAATTTCGTAGCAAAATTGCGGTGGCAGCAAGGGACGGCTTATGAACGCTTGTTCTTGGCCTTGCGGGCTAGCTCGCTAGCCACCGCGTTGACTATCCGCTCGGCTACATCTGCAGCCGCATTCACGTGGTCAGCGTTGAACTGGCTGGACGGGTAGTCACCGTACTCAGCCAGGACACGGTCGCGGCGGATACCCTCGGCCTCAGTTAGGTCGGCCGGCGTGACGACGTTGGTGAGTACGTGACGGGCATAGGCGAGGACGATCCGGTGAGCCCCCTCGCCACCTCGTGGCCGGAGGCCGGCGGCGAGCATGTGTGCCGTGACAGCCTTGCGGATGGCGTCGTGGCAGGCGGCGATGGCCAGGGCTGGGTCATCGCCGGCCAGCATCCGGGCGGACCGGACATGGTTCCGGGCATCCCCAATACGGATCCCGGCAACGGGCATGTTGGCCTGGACCTTCTCAAGGTCCTTGGTGGCCAACGCCTCCGCCAGCCACGCTCGGGCAGGGTCGGTCA
>JBKQUU010000149.1:0-3055 GCA_052325485.1 Acidimicrobiales bacterium
GTCAGAGGCCGAGTAGGGCCTCCACGATGTCGAGGACCTCGGCCATTGGGGTGTCGGCCGCCGGCAATGCGGAGAACAGCTCGAATGGGCGGAACGAGTGGGTCAGGTAGCGCACGAGCGCCTGGGCCGGCTGGGCAGCAGCCGGGTCGTCGAACCTGGACGGGTCGGGCAGCGCGAACACGGGGTCGATGACGGCGTAGTCGGCGAGCGCGTCGCGGGCGGCGCAGGCGATGTGCTCGTGGCGGCTGTCCGGATAAGCCCGGGCACTGGTGCGGTCTGGATCGATAGCGGGCCAGCGGCGGGCCCGGGCGCGGGCCGGCTCGAAGGTGATGCGGGCGTCGAACCCTTCGGGGAGCGCCTGGGGGATCGTCGGAGGTCCTGGCGTGTACGTGGCCACGACGACGGTCGCCAGCACCGACGGATCGGCCGCGAGCCCGGGAAGTCCCAGGGTGATGTCATGCTCGTGCCCCGGTGCTGGCACGCACGTGACGACTTTGCGGCCGGGAGAGGCGGCCAGCCGCTCCAGGCTTTCTACAAATTGCCGGCGACGGTCGGCGGGGTGGCCGGGGCCGACGAGGTCGATCGTCGCGGCAGTGCCGCTGTCGCGCGTCTCCCGTTTGAACTCCACCGGCTCGTAGGGCCCGTGCTCGAACCCGATCATCCACCAGTGAGCCGGCGCGAGCGCATCGACCATGCCGAACAGGGCGCGCATCGCGCCGAGCCCGTAGGCGGGCGGGATGTGGACCAGAGCCCCTCGCCGCAGCGGCGCGAAGAGATCGATGGCTCGGATCCGGGTCCACAGAACATCGCCGTCGTCCGCCTCGGGTCGACGCCCGGCCTTGAGCGCGCCCCAGTCCGCGGCGGTGCGCCCGTGGGCGTCGGTCTCTGCCGGGTCGGCCCCGGCCGCCAGCAGCCGGCGCACGAGATCGTGCCGCTCTCGGTGCACGGCTACGTGGAGGGCGGTGGATTCCCCGTCGAACGCCCCGCTGTCAACGGACGCGCCGTGGTCGAGCAGATAGTCGACGACATCGGTGGCGCCGATATTGACTGCCGTCACCAGAGCGCTCTCGTGGTCGGCGCATGGGCAGAGGTCAGCGACGGGTGCGCCGGCCTCGACCAGCTGGCGCACCAACCGGAGGTCGCCAGTGCCGGCGGCTCGGACCAGCGCGGTCGCCCGCTCCGAGAAGCCGAGCCGCGACTCGAGGCCCTCGACCGGCGACCAGTCTTCGGTGGCGGTGGCCAGCGACGGGTCGCGGGCCAGGAGGCGGGCCAGCCCCCCGGCGTCGTGGGCGCGGATGGCTTGGAACAGCAGGACCGTGTCTCGAAACGCTTCGGTAGCTGAGGGGCGGGCGGCGGCAAGGGCGTCGGTGACCATGGGGAGCAGCTCCTTCAATCGAGCGCGGGCAGACCATGCCCGCTTCTTGGCGGCAGAGACTGTGATGCCGAGGAAGGCGGCGACCTCCCCGTAGCGCATTCCGGCTAGGTAGTGCAGGGCCACCACGCATCGCTCGCCCTCGGGCAGGCGCTCGACCGCGGCCCGGACCGTGGCCGCCTCGGCGTCGGCGAGAACAACCTCCTCGGCGCCGGCGGCCGGGTCCACCAGCACACCGGGACCGTCGTCGCCAGGTCCGGCATCGAGCGGCACCGTGGCGAACCGGCGGCGCCGGGCCCGGCGACTGGTCGCAGTGCGGATCAGCCGCAGGAGCCAGGCCGGGAAGGCGGCCGGATCCTCGAGGCCGGCGATATGACGGAAGGCCAGCACGAACGCTTCCTGGGCGATGTCCGGGGCCTCGTCCAGATCGCCGCACAGGCCGATGGCGGAGGCCATCGCGATGTCCTCGAAGCGGTCGATGAGCGCCGGCCAGGCCGTGGCATCGCCCCTTTGGGCGGCCCCGACCAGCGCCGCCCAACGTTCCCGGTCCTCGACCAGCGTCATCACTAGAGAGGAGCCTGCCCCGGCCGGCCCGGTTACCGCTTGGTTTGATCACTTTCCCAGCGTGCGGTTATGTGCACGAGGCCGAGACGAGGCCGCGGTAGGCCTCTGGGGAGGGTTCGGGCCGCAGCCGGGCCCCTGCCACCGTGAGTACGGCTAGTACGGCGGCTCCCACTGGTACCCGTCCGGCGGCGGGGCCACGTTCACCAACCCCCCGCCCCGCCACATGTAGAGACGGAAGTACGGGTCGCCATCTGACTGCATCATGAGCTGGAGGCGTTCGGGGTTTTTCCACTTGGTGTGGACCACCTTGTCCAAGAACCGGCCCCAGTGGAGGTGGTCGGTCACAGCGCCCCACGCGCTGAAGCTGAGCGACTTGTACCCACCCCACAGCTCCTGCCCGCTCGTGCCTGTTAGGGCCATGAGCGGCCCGACCGAGCCCGATGACCGGTCGTCGCTACTGGCGGCGGGGTCGGAAGCCATCCAGGACGCGACGTCGCTCACCCCTTCGCTGTCGAAGGCGTCGACGATGAATATGACATTTGCAATGCGGCTCATGGCCCTCCCATCAAGCTGAGACCGAAGTTGGTGACGATCTGCAACCGCAAGCCGTTGGCCGCAGCGCCCGAGAAGTTCCCCGCCACCGGGCACCGGCCCTGCGAGTACCTGGTGCATGCCCGAAGGCTTCGCCCTGCCCAGCCGGCTGTAGGACCTCCATCACCCAAAGCGGGCGCCACGTCCGACCTATCGAACGTCGTGGCGACACCACTTCCCGGGCACCGCTGGGCCAATGCGCTGAAGGGACTGGGCGCGCCCTGCCCGGCCTCTTTCAGCTGGCGGCGCTGGTTTCCGTCTGCGCGCGGACGGCAGCTAGGTCGATGGGTCCTTGGCCACCTTGATGGCCTGGGCATATTTCTTGTGGACCGCCTGCGGGCTAACGCCAGCCCAGGCGGCGACCCGCGCCCAACTGTGCCCAGCCTCGCGTAGCCGGCGCACCTACGAAGGCCAGTTCGGGATCGGGGCCCAGGCCCAGGGAGCCGTAGGCGTGGTGCCGGGCCATCTCCAAATGTTCCTCGTCCATCAAACGAGGTTGATAGACCGGCGAGCGAGCCCTGGGGGCAT
>JBKQUU010000150.1:0-2990 GCA_052325485.1 Acidimicrobiales bacterium
TCCCCAGGCTCGACGAGACGGTTGACGTGACGGACTCGCTCGGCCCTGGGGGGCGGGCCACGGCCGGCTCGCCACCGAGCCTGCCTCCAGTGGCCCGGTCGCAGGGCCTCAAGCGGGTCCTGCCCGCGGGCGCCCTCGAACGCTCTCTTTACGACCGGCCGGCCCCTGCTGCGCCGCCGCCCCCGGCTTCGCGGCCGGCCCACGACCCTGCCGCCGCCCCTACGGTCCCCCGGGCGCCAGGCCCGGTCGTCCGCGGCGCACCGGCGCGGCCCGCACCGGCCCCGCCCGCGGCGACGCAGCCCGCAGGAGGCCCACCCCCAGTGGCCCCGTCCGCAGTGGCCCCAGCCGCAGTGGCCCCAGCCGCAGTGGTCCCGGCCGCAGTGGTCCCGGCCGCAGTGGCCCCGGACGCAGTAGCCCCAGCCGCAGTAGCGCTAGCCGCAAGGGCCCCGGTCGCAGGGGGCCGGTCCGCAGTAGCCCCGCCCTCGGTGGGCCGGTCCGCCGTCTTCCCGCCCGCGGCGGCCCCAACCCAGGCAAGGCCCGGCCTCGCTCCGTCAGGGGCGCCGCTCACGGGGCCGGACCTCGAGGAAAATGGCGACATTTACCCCGAACGGGCACCCAGGACCTCGAGGCGGGGGCGTTGGGCCCGGGAACCGTCAGAGCCGAAGCCCCAGACAACCCGCCCCTACCACAGGCTGTTCGTGGCTGGCGCAGTGGCCATAGCCGTACTGACGGCAACGACCGTCAGCATAACGGTGGCCTGGGAGAGGGCCGAGAGCGACCTCGGCCTCCGGGCCCGGGAGCTGGCCGCGGCAGAAAACACGTTGGCCTCGACCCGGGCCAGCCTGTCCGCGCAGGGACAGGGCGCCGTCGCCCTTCAGGCCGAGCTCCGTCACGGCGCCCAACAATGGAGCCGGCTGAAGGGACAATTGGCGCAGGCCGAGGACCAGCTGACCTGGACCAAGGGCGCGCTGGTACGGGCCCAGGGCCAGCTCGGCCAGGCGCAGAGCGAGGTCAGCCAGGCCGAGAGCCGGACCGCTCAGGCCCAGGGCCAGGCCCGGCAGGCGCAGCTGCGCGCCGGCACCGCACTAGGGCAGGCTCGGGCGGCCCAGGACCAGCTCGGCCACACCCAGGTCGACCTTTCGGCGGCACAGGCCAACGCCGCCCTTTGCCAGCAAGGCGCCGTGCTCGGCCAGCAAGACGTCCAAGTGCTGTCGGCCCTGGTCTTCCTGGAGAACGACTACTTGGGGGCGGCGCAGGCCAAGGACAGGTCGCGGATGCAACAGGACATGGCCCAGGTGCAGAGCCTGGACGCCCAGCAACAGGCTCTGGGCCCTCGCTTCAGTGCCGCAGTGGAGCTGTGCACCTCGGGGCGGTGACCCTCGGCCGTCGGCACTACTCCACGGCAACCGATCTTCAATTCGGATCTGGTGCGCGGCGCGGATAACCCTTTCACCGCTCTGGCATACCCGCCCTTCGCCGCCTGCACGGGCCTGACAGCTCCAGGTCAGCCTTAGTTACACTAACCACGGTGGCGGGTGCGCGTCGTGAAGGCGAGTACCGTAATAGCAGGAGCCCTGAACCGTCGTTGAGCACCGTTGATGACCACTTGACCGCGGGCGCCGGGCTTGGCCCCCGCCGTTTCGACCACGCTCAGTTCGATGCGAGGTCGCTGGCACGCGCCAAGGGGCGGGCATTGATCTCGGTGTGCTTGCCTGCAAGGGACGAAGAGGCCACCGTCGGGCTCATAGTGAGCAACATCCGGACTGAGCTCGTCGATAGTGCCCGTCTCGTTGACGAGATTGTTGTGGTCGACGATCGTTCGGTGGACGCCACGGCCCGGGTGGCTGCCAAGGCGGGAGCCATGGTCGTCCCCACCGCCCACCCGACCCTGGAAGGGTCCGGCAAGGGAGCCGCCATGGCCACCGCGGTCGATGTGAGCAGCGGCGACGTGATCGTTTTCCTCGATGCCGATGTGCTCAACTTCGCTTCCCATTTCGTCATCGGTCTAGTGGGCCCCCTCCTCACCGACCCGAGTGTGAGCTTTGTAAAAGCCACCTACAGTCGTGCCCTCGCCGGGATCGTGGGAGAAGGTGGTCGCGTGACCGAGCTCACGGCCCGTCCTCTACTGGAGGCACTTTTCCCGGAGCTGGCAAGCTGGGGACAGCCGCTGGCAGGAGAGGTGGCGATGCTCAGGGAGGTGATCCAGCCCATCGATCTGGTTGACGATTATGGCGTCGACGTGGCCTTGCTGATCGATATTGCCCAGCAGGTTGGCCTCCAGGCCATGGCTGAGGTCAACCTGGGCGAACGAGCCCATCGCAACCGCCCGCTCGGTCAGCTCACCCATCAGGCTCGTTCCGTAGCGCGGGCCATTCTTACGCGCGCCGGCGTGCCCATTTCTCAGGGGGGACGCTACCCGTATACCCTTGGTACCCCAAGCTAAATGTCAGTGCCGTCCTGTGAGCCCCCTCGATGCACATGAGCCGATAGCGTGGGCACGGGCCGAGACATCGGAGCCGAGCGTGGCGCAAACGGTAGCCCCCTACGGACCGTGGTGGTGTCGTACCGTCTTGGCGGCCCGGATGGCGTTTCGGTGGAAGCGGCCAAATGGATGGCCGCGCTGCGAAAACTAGGGTGCTCTGTAACCACCGTCGCCGGTGAAGGGGAGGCCGATTACCTCGACCCTGGACTGGCGGCTGGGAGCTACCTTACGGGCAAGCGTCCTCCCTCGCCTGACGGGGCGTCATTGCGCTCAGTTCTGGCAACTGCAGACCTCGTCGTGGTGGAGAACCTCTGCTCCTTGCCGCTAAACCCGGAGGCTTCGGCCGTCGTCGCTGATGCCTTGGCTGGACGGCCAGCGCTTCTGCGCCACCATGACCTGCCGTGGCAACGGGAGGCCTTTAAGACGGCGCCACCCCCTCCCGACGACCCTTATTGGTGCCACGTTGTCACAACCGAGCGCTCCCGCTTGGAACTTCGAGAGCGCGGCA
>JBKQUU010000151.1:0-6018 GCA_052325485.1 Acidimicrobiales bacterium
CCCGATTATAGAAATGCCGCTAAGGCAACCACTACGGTCGTCCTTCTAACTGTCAGTCGGTATTCCTTAATACGAACGCAAAGTAAGACAACCACCACGACTGGTAGCGTGACCTTTCCTTCTCCAGTGAGGGGCCGCTCGGCCCCGGTGCGACGTAACTATTCTGACGTAGCGAGCGCCTTTTGGTCCGGGCCCTTGAGAACAGGTGAAATATGAAATCACGCAAAACGTCCAAATTTGGACGATTTGGCATACAGCCCGCCGTCCCCGCCCCGAGGCGTTCCCGTGCCCTCGTCTCCTCGCCTCGGCCACGTGCCATTTCGCTCCGCCGGCTCGGCGCCGTCCTGGCTGCGCGTCCGGCGCCGAGCCGTCGTCGTCGCGCTTTTGCCATCGCCTTGCTTGTACCGCTTACGTCCTGGGGGTTCGCCGGGGTGCTGGTGGCGCCCCGTGCCTTGGCCGCCGGGACGTCGACCTCTGGGACGGGTAATTGCGGGTCTGCCAACAGCACGCCCGCGCCGGTGACCTTGGCCTCGACGAGCTTCGTCCTTTGTTGGTCGTACGGCTCGTTGGCCCAGGACCAGAGGGACCCCATCGCCGAGTCATCGCCTGTCGTCGCCAACCTTGACGGCGAAGGGCCGGCCGTGGTGGTGGGGGACCGGACAGGGTACCTGTACGCCTACCATCTTTCCGACGGCTCGGCGGTAGCAGGTTGGCCGGTCTATGACGGAGGTACGCCGATCGACTCGACTCCTTCGGTGGCCGCCCTGGGCGGGAGCGACCTGGACTCGGTGTTCGTGGGCACCGGGAACGCGAAGTACCCCGACGTGGGTGGGTACGGGGCCTACGGGCCGGGCGGCCAGCAACTGTGGCATACAGCGGTGCAGGACCCGACCACCGACAGCCGGCCCGCCTACGGCGTGCAAGCATCGCTCACTGTGGCCGACCTGCAAGATGGCACTGACGTTTTCGCAGGCTCACTGTACCAAGAGTCCTACGCTCTTGACGACACCACCGGGTCTGTCCTGGCGGGGTGGCCGTTCTTCAGTGCCGATAGCGTCTTTTCGACCGCCGCCGCCAGCGACCTCTATGGCAACGGGCAGGAAGAACTGGTGGTGGGCGGGGCCTCGACCGCAGGCCTCGCCATGGGCCTGAGCTATACCGATGGCGGCCATGTGCGGGTACTGGACGCACAGGGGGCGCTCATCTACGACTACGACACCAACCAGGAGGTCGTTTCCTCACCTGCGGTCGGAGGGTTCCTGGCTGACGGGGCGACGGGCATCGCCGTCGGTACCGGCACCTACTACCCGGGCACGACCGACACTGACACCGTAAAAGCCTTCACAACACGCCTGGGCCTCGTCTGGTCCGAGACCCTCGACGGGACTACATCGTCGAGCCCCGCACTGGCCGACGTCGAGGGCAATGGGCAGCTCGACGTGGTCGAGGGCACCGAGACCGGTAGGCTCACGGGCTCGGTCTGGGTGCTGGACGGGGCAAACGGGAGCACGGTCTGGGAAGTACCGGCCGTGAGCCGCATCATCGGTTCAGTGGTGGCCGCCGACCTCAACGGCAGTGGTTGCCAGGATCTCCTGGTGCCCACCGTCCACGGCGTGGAGGTCCTGGACGGCCGGACCGGTTCGGAGGTCACCGTGCTCGGCCCGCGTCTCGGGTTCCAGAACTCACCGCTCGTGACCGACGACCCCAATGGCACGGTGGGGATCACTATCGCCGGCTACAACGGCGACAACGTCGGCGTGGTCCAGCACTACGAGATCCCCGGTTCGGACGGCGCTCTCGCCGTCGGTGCCGGGTCGTGGCCCATGTTCCACCACGACCCGTCTCTTAGCGGAGCGAGCTCGGCCCTGCCCGATTCGGGGACAGTCGCCCCTGCGGCGCTGACGGCGCAGGCGGGCAACGCCCAGGTTTCGTTGTCCTGGGCGGCGCCCACGGGTGCAGGTGCGTCCTCGCTCACCGGCTACAACGTTTACGAAGCCACGGCACCGGGGCATGAGTCCGGTGCCCCCATCAACGGGGCGGCGCCTGTTGCGGGTACCAACTACCTGGTCACCGGCCTGTCCAACGGGCAGAGCTACTACTTCGAGGTAACGGCCATAAACTCCGCCGGTGAGGGCGCTCCATCGACCGAGGCCAGCGCCACCCCGGACCTCGCACCGGGAACGCCAGGGCCTCCTGCACCCCCGCCCCTCTTCCCGGCACCGCCGTCCACAACCACTACAACGGTCCCTACCACAACCACCACGGTGCCACCTACGACGACCACCCGTCCACCGTCCTCGCCTACGAGCGTCCCGGTGCCTCAGGTAAGCATCGTGTTGTCCAAGGCCAAGGTGGTGAAGGGTTACCTACCGGTAAAGCTCTCGTGCCGGGTCGCTACCTGCTCTGGCAACGTCACGGTCATCATGGTCAAGAAGCACAAGGCCGTCGTACTGGCCGGGGCCACTTACAAGTTCCTTGGCGCCGGCCGGACCGATGTTGTCCAGCTACAGGTCACCGAAGCCGGGTCCGCTCGGTTCTCTGGGGGCAAGACGGTGAAAGACAGGTGCATCGCGACAGTGCAGGGAGGGCTGTCGGCGGTGAAGATGATCCGCATCTCTTGAGCTACTGCAGCTGGGGGCGCGCCCAGGGAGCACGCGCGCCCAGGGGGACGCTCGTGCGCTGGCGTTATGATTGGGCGCCGTGCTGATTATGCACCACCGATAGCCAGGAGGCCCAAGGCCGCCTTGTACCGCTACCAGTACAGGGCCGGTGCTTCCAGTAGTTCTTGGGCCGTACCAGAGGAGGGTTTTGCCATCACCGGTGGCAGCGTCGTGGACACGTTCACGGCCACCAACCCGTGTCGGCGGGTAGTGCAAAACGCCAAGCGCACCGACTTCCCCCCGGCTCTGGAGCCGGGCGACTACAGGGAGGTTGTCTTGACGAAGCTCGCCGACAGCCTGCTCCTACGCCGACCTCGATGGGAGGGCTCAGGTTTTCGCCGCCGTGCCCTCGCCCCTTACGATCGTCGGGTATGGGCAAGGCCCGGCCTTAGCCGAGTAACCGTACGCAGGGCGGCAACAGCGGAGCCAGAAAACACCGTCGGCCGCGCCTGGCAGCCGTGGGGGTCGGGACGAGGGCCCGGCTGCGGGGGGACGGCTCGGACGAGGGCGCTGACAGCCGCACCTGTCCTCGGTCCGCCAGCAGGAGGAGGCTTGGGGCGCCAGCCGGCGCACTGGTCGGCGCTGACGCTGGCGCCGCCGTCATCCTGGCCCGTGGCCAGGGGAAGCTTGAAGCGGCCCGAGAGGCTTTTCGCCCCGGTGACGCCATCTGCTGGCACCAGCGCGGCAAGGGGCCGGTCAAGGGCCAGTAACGTGGCAGCCTCATGGCCGTGCTCGTCGATCTGGAAGAGGTGTCGGTCCGCCGGGTCGGCCGGGTGCTCTTCGAAGGGCTTTCGTTAACCGTCTCCGACGGGGACCGGATCGGGGTGGTGGGTATAAATGGCACTGGAAAATCAACACTTCTGCGGACCGTGGCTGGTGCCGACCGGCCCGACGGCGGCCACGTCCGGCGGCGCCGCGGTTCGCGGGTGGGTTTTCTCGAACAGGTGCCTGAGCTCCCCCCAGGCACGGTCAGGGCTGCTGTCGGCGAAGGATGGGAAACCGAAGCGGCCCTGAGCCGTCTTGGTATAGGGCCCGAGATCGACAACGATGTGGCCACACTTTCAGGGGGGCAACGGAAAAGGGTGGCCCTGGCTCAGGTACTTGCCCTTCCGGTAGAGCTCTTGGTCCTCGACGAGCCCACCAACCATCTCGATTTGCCGGCAGTGGCTTGGCTGGAGCAACGGCTCTTGGCCTTCAGGGGAGGGCTGGTCCTGGTTACTCACGACCGGCACTTGCTTGACCGGCTAACTACCCGGATGCTGGAGCTCGACCGGGGCCGGGCCTACGTGCACGAAGGCGGTTACGAGCTCTACCTGGCCGCCAAGGCCGAACGAGAAGAGCACGCCGCGGCAGCCGAATCGACCCGGCGCAACCTCGCTCGACGCGAGCTGGCCTGGTTACGCCGGGGAGCCAAAGCCCGGTCGCGCAAACCAAAAGCCCGCATTGACACGGCAATACGGCTGATCGAGGGCGGCCCGGTCGCCCCGGTCGCATCGGCCAAGATCGAAGTGGGCCACGACCTCCCACGCCTTGGGGACAACGTGATCGAGTGCATTGGTGTCGGGTTCCACTACGACACCGGACCGCCGGTGCTGTCCGGCGTCGATCTCTCCATCGGGAGGCGGGAGCGGCTGGGTATCGTAGGTGCCAACGGCACCGGGAAGTCGACCCTGCTCGACCTTTTGGCCGGACGGCTCACGCCCACCACCGGGACCATCGCCATCGGCCCGACGGTGGTCGTCGGTTACTACGACCAGATGGGGGCCACTCTCGACCTGGAGGCGCGAGTTAGAGACCTCGTCGCTGGCCCGCACGGGACGCCGGGCTCGGTGGACGACATCAACCTGATGCGTCGGTTCCTGTTCGTCGATGACCTGCCCTTCGCCCGGGCGGGGGACCTCTCGGGCGGGGAAAGACGGCGGCTACAGCTGCTCCTGGTGATCTCGCGCCGGCCCAATGTCCTGTTCCTGGACGAGCCGACCAACGACCTCGACCTGGACACGCTGCGAGCCCTGGAGGACTTTCTCGAAGACTGGCCCGGTGCCTTGGCCTTGGTGAGCCACGACCGGACGTTCCTGGAGCGGACGACGGAGCGGCTCGTGGCCGTGGAAACAGGTGGCACAGTGTCGGAGGTGCCCGGGGGCGTGGCCGGTTGGGTCGCTCGGGCGAACAACGGGGACCTACCCCGCACGGCGTCGCCCCGGACGATGGCCTCGACCAACCTCGCCGAGCCCAAGCCTGAACGTCGGTCCCGTTCTCAGGGCAGTAGCCGCGAGACGGCGGCCATCGGTCGCCAAGTGCGGGAGGCGGAAAAGGAGATGCTGCGGCTAGAGCGCCGTCGGGACCAGGTCAGGGACGCTCTGACGGCGACAGTCGACTATGTAGAACTGACCCGCTTAGGCCACGAACTGCACGCCGTCCAGGCCGCCCTCGACGCCGCCGAAGAGGTCTGGTTGGCTCTGGCTCTAGAGGCCCAGGGCTGATGGTGAAGGCATCAGTGCTAGCTGAACGAGACGGTACCCGCCCCTGTGATCGACGCGTACTGCTTCAGCGGTTGGGCGTTGTTGGTCGTGTTGCACCTGCCCTTGTTCTTGCCACTGGTGTACCGCGCCAGGATGAAGACGGCGGTCTCAGAGACGGTCAGCGTCCCGGCGATCCCTTTGTAGAGGCCTGTCCCGTTGAACAGCGTCACCGGACCGGCTACGGAGAGCCACGCGGAGCAAGTGGCGGCGTCGAAGGTCGGTTGTGCCTTGTTCGCTTTCGCATTGAGCGTGGCCGAGTTGATCTCGAACGCACCCTTTTGGAGCGTCACTTTGACGTAGTTCCCATTGGTATCAGGCGTACCGCTCTTGTCGATCGTGAGCGCATTTCCGTAATCACCAATTGCGCCGGTCATCAAGATCGTGGCGTGGAGACCGTTGCTCGGTGTGGCGAAGAGTTTCACCGCGCCACCGGCCGGGGTGCTCGGCACTCTAGCTGCCAAGGAGGGCGCCACGCCGGACAAGGCACCTCCGAGCACGGCGACACTGACGGCTGCTTTTACTAGCCGCATTGGACCTCCTCGGTCTGGACCGCGAGCATCTGGCCCGGCGGTAGTTGGTAGAGCTTCATGATCGTAGAGCGTCGGCGACCGGGGCTCAGGGCGGCGTGGCGATACGACGGGCTGCCTGTGTCATCTGGAAGACGAAGAAGGCATCATAATCACTGATGACGTTGTGAAAATGGCCGAACAGCTCGAGGCTGACGGACCCCAGGAGCTGAGACCAGGCGGCCAGCCCCCGAGCCAGTACGTCGTGAGGGGCGGTCAGCCCGAGCTCGGCTCCCAGGGCACTGAGGTCGTCTTGGAGGACTGTGGGAA
>JBKQUU010000152.1:0-8896 GCA_052325485.1 Acidimicrobiales bacterium
GTCGGGCCGAGGCTCCTGGCCTCTGCGTCTGCATAGCTCAGCGGCAGCGCTCCCAGCACCACGAGCAAGGCCGCGGCCGGGAGAGAGAAAACGGCCTCCCGCCATCCCCTCGGCCTTGCGACAGCGCACGAGAGCGTGCCGCCCCGGAGCATGACCGCGAGAGTCTCAGCAACGGGGCTCGGCACGGCGTTGAGATAGTAAGTCCACGGGGCCTCGTACGGGCACAACCCGCTCCGATGGGCGTCGCCGCGACGGCGCCGGGTTGTTCAACGACCTTGGAGGCGCTCGCTCTCTCGCAACAGACACCGAGCGTTCCCTCTGGTGCTCCGTCGCCAGAGGTCCGGTCGGGCCGCCGGCGCGCCCATTACGGAGCTGGTCAGGACGAGGGCCGCCTGGCGGGCAGCGCCAGATCACGCACGCAGACCGAGCATCGCAGGGCACGGCATTATGGGCGCGCACCACCGCCGGGCCCCGACTGCTGCGGCGCCTTTTCTGTTGCCGGCAGAGCCTTCCGACACTGCACCAGCAGTTGTCCCGATTCTTCGGAACCAGGGCTGCTGAGCTGGTGCCACCGCAAAGGGCGGTAGACATTGGGTATGACCGCACCTGCGGACGGGCGTGGGCGCCGGTGGCTGCTGCGCGTTGTCCCCGCTGTCATCGGCCTCGTCCTCGTCCTGGCCGCCTGTGGGGGCGGCTCCCCCTCCCGGGGCGCTGTCAGGGCCACCGGCACCGCGCCGCCGCTCGCCGTGCTTACCCGCAACGCCAGCGAGGCCAACGGGGACATCTTCATCGCCCCGGCCGGAGGCGCATACCCGGCGGGCCCCGAGATCGTCACCACCGCCGGCAAGGTCGTCTGGTTCCACCGGCTGCCCGCCGGGGAAATTGCCACCGACTTCCGGGCTCAGACCTACCTCGGCCAGCGGGTCCTCACCTGGTTCCAGTCAGCCCCGCCGCCCGCGCCCACCCGCCTGCCCGAGGGCCCAGGAACCCGAGGGGGACCAGCCGGGGCAGGCGTTCAAGTCAACCCTGACGGCCCCAGCGGGACCGACTACATCTACAGCGACCGTTACCGCCAGGTCGCCACTGTCCGGGCCGGCCACGGGGCCGCGAACACCTTCCACGAGTTCCTCATCACACCCTGGGACACGGCGCTGATCGTGGTCGATACCACGACGACGGCGGACCTCACCTCCATCGGCGGCCCCACCGACCAGCGGGTCATCGACGGGCTCGTCCAGGAGATCGACATCAAGACCGGCCGGGTCCTTTTCCAGTGGGACAGCGCTGCTCATGTGCCCTACGCCGACAGCTACACCCCCCGGCCGTCGTCCCCGAGCACGCCCTGGGACTGGTTCCACATCAATGCCGTCCACCTCGACACCGACGGCAACCTACTGGTGAGCTCCCGTAACACCTGGGCCGTCTTCAAAGTCGACCGGCGCACTGGCCGGGTCATGTGGCAGCTCGGGGGCAAGCACAGTTCATTTGCTCTCCGCGCCGCCCCCGGCCAGGCCCTCGACCGCGACGGGGAGATCTTCGCCTGGCAGCACGACCCCGAGGCCATCGGCGCCGGCGGGTACACCTTCTTCGACGACGAGTCGGGCGGCAACTTGCTCGGCTACAGCCGGGTGGTGACGGTGCGGCTCGACCTCTCCACCCGCGTGGCCACCCTGGTCCGCTCGGACGACCAGCCGGAGGGCCAGGTCGCTCAGCTCATGGGGAACGCGCAGACCACACCGGGCGGCGACCTGTTCGTCGGCTGGGGCTCCCTGCCCTACCTCTCCGAGTTCAGCCCGTCCGGGAAGCTGCTGTTCAACGCCGAGCTCCCGGCCGGGGTCAGCGCCTACCGCGCCTACCTGCTGCCCTGGGGCCCCGCTTAGCTGAAGGAGACCAACAATGCCAGCAACGCTGAAGCTGACGCATAAGTCGATCGGAGTGGAGGTCCGTCGTGGCCCGTACGACGTCGTTGTCGACGGTCAGCGGGTCGGGTCGGTCGAAATGAACAGCACGGTCGAGGTACCAGTCGAGCCTGGACGCCATACCCTGCAAGTCCGCAACGGCCGGAACTCAAGCCGAGCTCAACCCTTCGACGCCGCCGAGGGCGAGGTCGTCGCCTTCCGGTGCACCGGGAAGAGGTTCTTGCCGCTCTTCCTCGCCTCCTTCGTCGTCCCGAGCCTGGCGCTCAAGCTCGTCCCTGACCGATGGGGCCAATGATCTGTGCCCCTCGCCTCCAAGGGTCTCCGGCAGCGGGTTTGCGCGCTATTGATGCCCGTCCGAAAAGGACGCGCCCGCGAACTCTCTCGCGGACCGTTACTCAAGACAGATCTGCGGTAATGCGGGGTCCCAGAACAGTAGGTTTTGTAAGGAGAATCAGTGCAGATCGAGACGGCACTGGCGCCGACGAGCAGTTCCGCGCCAGGCCGCCGGCGGCGCCAGAAAACTCACCCAGATCTCCTCGGGCGTCGCTTTACGATGCCGGACTCCTTATCGACTTCATCACTTCACTAAATGCTACGCGGCGGCCGACGGCCGGCCGGGATGTTGGGGGCTGGAAAGGGCCCCGCTTCGTGTCCGTCCGCGACCCTTCTCTGCCATCATCACCCGCCCGGGGGGTTTGGCGAGGACCCCGGTCGTTGCAGCGCTACTCCAGACCGGGTACCGAAGCGGTCGCTGCCAGGACAGCGGTTCACGACCCGGCTCGCCGACGGCGATGACGCCGACGGGACTCTCCGGAGCGCATGTGACCGACGACGTCGGTCTTCGGCCTACTTGTCGGTTGGTGCCACGTTCCCTAACGGCACCCCGACCTAGGGCGTCGAGAAAACCAACGAGAGGTTGTCGGCCAAGCCGTCGTCGTCGCCTCCGACAAGTTTGACCATAACCATCTCGACCTTGACCCTCGCTGTGGACGCGGGCACCAGCCCCGTCCTCTGGCGCTCCAGAAGTTCTGAGGCGTCATGGCGCTGGGCTGCAGTCACCGGTCCCAGGGTGACGGTAGAGAGCGCCTTAGCCGCGGAGCTCTCGAATGTAGCTGTCAGGGTCGTGTAGTCACCTTGGTCCGCGTACCCCCCGAGCCAAGCCGACAGCACGTAGGTGATCTTTCCTGAAGTGATCCCGCTTGTGCCGACCTTGATCAGCTGCGAACCGGTCGACTGCGTGGCGTACGGGCCACCGTAGAAGTAGTTCTTCCCCCGATTGGTCGGACCGGGTGATGTGGGCGACAGGTCCTCACCGCTTGCGTACTCTTCGGCGGTGAAGTCGCCCGTAACCTGCCAGTCGGGCACCTTGACGACATAGTCGCCATTGGCTCCTTTGCCAACCTCGGCACCCGGGTTGGCAATCAGGTTGCGCCCGCAGGCATGACAGGTGACGTCGGGCGCCGTCGCTCCGGCGGCTACGACGGGCAACAGTCCCACCGCCGTGACGGCGGTCACGCCAACAGATCGAAGTCGCAGAGAACGCATCAAGTTGATCCTAACGGGTCGAGGGGCCGCCCTTTCGTCCGAGCACGAGCCCATACTGCCCTGTTCTGGCGCTACCTGCCACCGAACTCCCTTGCCCAAGCGCCGATGCCCATCGACGGCTCTTCGCACATCGGTCGACGCCAATCTAGCGCGCAAGGCAATGCATAACCACGATACAGATTGTCCCAGGGGCCCGATGTGGTTAGCGGGGTCAGCGATCCCCAAGCTCTCCGTCGCTCAAGATGGTGGCTCCCGCAGCGGAGCGGGTGAGCCGCAGCCGTCTGGCCCCCTCGGACTGCAGGCGATCAGCGAGGAGGGAGGTGAGACGCTTGGCCAAGCCGCTCAACGTGCCCACGACTGAGTGGCTGCTCTAACGAGGGTGCCGTCGAGCACGCTGCCAGGCAAGGTCGGCCCCGGCTTATAGGCCAGGACGGGGACCGACCGCCGGCCCCATTTTGGCGGTACTCAGTCGCATGTTCCTGAGCACCTGCCGTAGTTCCGTGGGCCGCTTGCCATCCGGCCCGCCATCAGCATGGAAAAGGCATACAGTTTCGAGCCCCTACCCGAAGGCCTGTCGGCCGTGGCCGAGGCCCACTTGACCACCCCGGCCCGCGCCGAGGACGTGTACTTTTCGTCGGTTGTGCGCCCTGGCCGAGGTGACTTGGCCGGACCGGGAGAGAGACTGAGACGATTTGGAGGCCCGCCTGCGCCACCACACCGACCGGCAAACCGCCTTGGGGGTCAACTACCGGCCCCTGGGCGGTCCCACACCAGGCCAGGCCCGGGCCCGGCCCACTAGTTCCTTAGCACTTGGCCGGGGGGCGACCCGCCTTGGTCCCGCCTGGACAAGTGGCCAGGTAGAAAGTTGCGCCAGTCAAGGTGGCGCCGGCCAAGACGGAGCCGGTGAGGTTGGCGTCGGTGAAATCGGCGCCGGTCAGGTTGGCGTTGGACAAGTTGGCGTGCTGCATTTCCGCCGTCGCGAAACTGGCACCGACAGCGCTGGCCTGGGAAA
Source organism: Acidimicrobiales bacterium (assembly GCA_052325485.1). Lineage (GTDB taxonomy): Bacteria > Actinomycetota > Acidimicrobiia > Acidimicrobiales > Palsa-688 > Fen-671. The sequence goes on from JBKQUU010000152.1 coordinate 4,477, forward strand.
GGTCGGCGCCTTCCAGATCGGCGGGGAGGTCTGCCTTGGTCAGGTTGGCGTCGCTGAGGTTGGCGTCGCGCAGGTCGGTCTCACTTGCCGATAGACGGGTCAGGTTGGCGTCGCGAAAATCGGCGCCAGCCAGGTTCGTGTCTGAGCCGTCGACGTCGCCGTTGATCCATGCTGGCGTGGACGAAAACGGCGCGAGGCGCCACCAGCTCGGATAAATCGGTGCGATCAAGCACCGCGTTGGTGAAATTGGCGTTGGCGGCTTGGACGGAGACCAGGTCGGCCCCGGTCAGGTTGGCGCCGCTGAAGTTCTCGCCCCCCGTCCCGGTCGACAGGGCGAGGTCGGCCAGGTCGAGGTTGGCGCCGGCAAAGTCGACATGCGGGAGGTTGGCCGCCCCTGACACGTGGGCCAGGTCTTGGTGCGACAGATTGGCGCCGCTCAAGTTGACGCTGTCGAAGTCCGAACCGAACAGGTTGAAATGTCGGAGGTCTACTCCCACTAGGCTGGTAAATACGCACCGCAACACCAACGTGTGCAACGTGTAGTCATGGATAATGTCGCAGCCTTTGGGCAGCGCGGCGGGCGGGGGCGTCGCCCCCAGCACCGGCGCCGCCTCTAGCGGTCCCGTCGCCACCAGCACCGCGGCGGCGGCAATGGTCGCCCCCGCGCCACTGAACGGGTGCGGGTCCCGCCCTCAGGACAAAATCGGGTCACTTCATTCCCCTTCGAGTCGGCTCAACCGCTACGCTGACCGAAGATAACAGCGCCGCCGTCACACAAACGTCACAGACCCGCTAAAACGACCAAGTTTGGGGGTCGGCGCGACCGGTCCGGAGTGCTCGGCGTCCAGAAGTGCAAGGGCTTGGCGCCATGACCGCCGCGCGACAGGGCGGTTCGGGAGCGCCTGCCGGGTTCGTCACCGTACTGGCGCCGACCAACTTGGCCGTCCGTCCTTACCCTGTGTCGTCTCTGGGCCAGGACACCTTCCCCAGCCGTTCCCGCGGCGACCGAATGCTCTTCTTCATCTGGTTCTGGGGCGGGCCGCTGAGCGCCCCGCCCTGATAGCAGGAGCCCAATCTCCCGAGAAGCTCCACTTAGTCAAGCCGGATGATGCGGAGAGGGCGGCACTGATGGCGCTCCTGCCAAGGTGACGAGGACCCCGGATCGGCAACGATGGTCTGGTGACTGTCCCGCGAGACACTGCCTGCGGCATCTTGAGCTGCCCTTCCCAGCTCCTCCCACCGTCAGTGGTCGCCTCGATCGAGGGTCCGTCCACCACCCAGCCCTGCTCGGCGCTGACGAAAGCAGCACCGAGGGCCTCCGTAATGCCCGGGACCAAACCTCTGTGGGTGAGACCAGGCCGAACTTGGTGGTCGACCGCCAATGGCACGACGCCGTCTCCAACAGCGTCGTCCTCGCCAGCGGGTACGGCCGTTGTGGCGTTGACCGCGCTGAAGGGGCCTGGGGACGACCCGAGAGCTGGCGCAGGGCGCAAGCTCGGGATCTCGACGCCCTCGTACGGCCCCTTCAGGACGGGCTCCAGCTGCGAGATGCACTCAGGAATGCCCTTCTGTCGCTCTACTTTGCAGTCGAAGAAGGCAGGCACCTCGGGTCCTTATGATATTTCCAGCCCGGCATGCACCTGGACCTACGTGTCGAGGGCGAGGAGGCGCTGGTCGCCGAGGTAGGCCGCCTCATCAACCTCGGTGCGCAGCAAGTCGGCTGGACCTACCCCGACGAAGCGGCGTTCGTAGTGCTCGCCGGCACCGAGGGGAACCTCTTCTGCGTGGTCAACGTGGGAGCAGCTAGGAGATCCCCGAATGAAATTACACGCAGAACAACCGTTTCTCGGGCTAAGAGAGGCCCTTCGCTGAGCAGCGCTGGTGCGCAGACATGACCGACGAGGGATTTCCGGGCCGCGGGTACCGGCCAAGTCGTGTGATGTGGCCGGTACCCACGGTCGTGGCAGGGAATCAGCCGGTGCTGCCTGCGCCTGCTTCTTGCAGGGTCTGGTAGACCGATCCGGCTAGGTCGCTCAGGTGGTCGTTGTCGGTCGAGCTGTTGACCGCGAGCGCGATGATGGTGCCGGAGCGGGGGAAGTACATCTGCAGTACCCGGGCGCCGAAGGCCTGGCCTTCGTAGTACCAGAAGTTGCTGTTCTGGCTGGAGGCTTCCTGCGCGATGCCGAGGCCGTAGCCGATCGGGTCGGCGAGGCTGGTGCGGAGGATGGGCTTGCCGGTGGCCTGGGACACCAGGGACTCCAGCTGGTGCTGCTGGCGGGCAGGCAGGAGCCGTCCCTGGTAGAGGTCGCGGTCCCAGTTGGTCATATCGGCCAGTGAGCTGACAATCCCGCCGGCAGCCTGGGCCCAGGTCAAGCCGAGGGGCGGCATGGGCTTGCCGATCAGCGACGGCGGGCCGCCGGCGATATAGAAGTACCCGGTCGGCACCCGGCCGGCGTCGCTCGCGGGACAGGTGTAGGGCGCCAGGCACACAGTGGACAGCCGCAGCGGCGTAACGATCCGTTTCGTGAGCTGGTCGGCGTAGGAGTCGTGGGTGACCTTCTGGATGATCATCTGCGCCAGGATGTAATCGGTGTTGGTGTAGTGGTACCCGGCTGGTTCGAGTGGGAGGCCGGCGACATAGGAGACCAGGCGGGCGGCGCCGAAGTGGGTGTCCTGGTTCGCCGCGAACGCGACGGCGAAGGCTGGCTGGTAAAGGTAGTCCGGGATGCGGCTGGTCATGTCGAGCAGCTGGCGGATCGTGATGTGGCGCCAGGCCGGGTACTGCGGCAGCCATGTGCCGATCGGGTCGTTGATGGACAGCTTGCCCTCGGCTTCGAGCTGAAGAAGGATCACCGAGGTGAAGGCCTTGGTGTTGCTACCGATCTGCCAGAGCGCCCCGGCCGGTACCGGCGGCCCGCCGTCGTAGCGCATGGTCCCGGTGGCCAGGCTGATGGGCGGCCGGGAGCCGGGGAAGGTGACTCGCAACGACACGGCGGAAATATGCTCAGCGGTGTGCCGGTCGGCCAAGTAGCGGCTTAGGTCACCGCGCAGCGCCGCCTCTAACGCGGCGCTGCTCTGGCCGGGCGGGCTGGCTGAGGCGCTGCTGGCGCTGAACGACAGCGACCCGGCGGCGAGCAAGGCACAGGCCGCCGCGGCGGCCGCCAACTTGTTCCGGATCGGCTTTATGTGCACGCCGAGGTCGAAGTGTTCGGCGCTCCCGGCGGCGACGTCACCCAAGGATCCTCCGTCGGCCGACCGGCGAAGGATCTTGTGCCCTTCCCGGTCCTTCTGGTCAGTCTTTGTTCTCATTAGTGGTCCCTTTCTTGGTAGGCACTTGAATTTGTCCCCGGAGTACAGACCGACGTGCATTGGTCGATCGCTTGAGCAGCTCGCGCAGAGCGCGAACGACAAATTGGCCTCTGGTCCTTTTGTTGGGGTGATTGTGACTTTTCTGCTCGAAATCTCGTGTGAAGTCTGGTCGGTGCCCTTGGGGCCGAGGCCCTCGGCCCCATGTAGAGCGCAGCGGCGAAGGGAAGAGCGAGTGTGGACATTGGCTGGCGGGTACGGCGTTGTCCATTGCCTCCAGAGGATCGAGGTTCGTGAAGGCTGCAAGTCGGCCCATAGGGGTGCGGCCCAGGGCCGACTTGCGGACCGGCACCGGCTCAGGCGTCGCGGTGGGCCATACGCACTGCGGCCGCCCCGAGGGCGATGGCGGCGTAGGCGCACAGGACCAAGAGGGCCGTGCTCGGCCTTAGCAGCCCGGCCGAGCGGTGGACGGTGACGGCGGCTTGGACGGCGATGCCGGGGATGTACTGGCGCAGACCGGCCGGGAGCATTTGGCCGAGGATGGCTCCTCCGAGGATGAGCATGGCCAGGGCGGTGACGGCCCCGGCGGTGTGGCGGATAACGCCGGCGAGCCCGACCCCGACGATGGTGACCAAGCTGGCGGCCACGGCCCCGAAGATAAGGGCCTGAAGGGTACCGGGATGGCTGAGGGCGACCCCGACGTGCTTGGCGGCCAGGATGTGCTGGCCGAGCTCGAAGCTGACGACATCGCAGCCCAGGGCGAGAGGGAAGACAAAGGCGGCCGCAGTGGCGGCCTTGGCCGCCAGCACTAGCCGACGGGCGGGCATGGCCGTGAAGGTGGCCCGGACCATCCCGGTCGTGTACTCGGCGGCCACGGACCGCACGCCCAGGGCACCCAGGACGACGACCGCCACCCACAGCCCGGTCAACGAGGTGCTGGTCGGGTCGAACGCCTGGCGCTGCTGGGCGCTCATGGTGGCCCAGGAGCTGGCTTGGACGGCGGTGGCAATGGCAGAAAAGCCGATGGCCGCCACCACGGTCATGGCGACGGTGCGCCACGTGGAGGGAAGGGTGCGAAGCTTGGTCCACTCCGCCTTGAGCGCCCGGCGGGCGG